>NZ_JBSFMS010000045.1:0-50447 GCF_053599675.1 Streptomyces sp. NPDC000880
CGGTTACATTCCGAACCCGGAAGCTAAGCCTTTCAGCGCCGATGGTACTGCAGGGGGGACCCTGTGGGAGAGTAGGACGCCGCCGAACAATCTTTGTGGGAGAGCCCCGCACCATTTTGGTGCGGGGCTTTTCTGCGTTCAGGGGGCGGTCCTACCCCCCCTGTGCATCGGCCGGCAGTGGCTGAGGGTAAGGTCAGGAGGCATCGTTGGCCCGTTCCACACAGGAGGCCCCCGGGTGGAGGTCCAGGAGACCCGCGTTCAGACGGACCGGGTACTCACCATCCCCAACATCCTCAGCATGGCGCGCCTCGCCGGTGTGCCGCTCTTCCTGTGGCTGATTCTTCGCCCCGAGTTCGGGGGCCCCAAGAGTGATGGCTGGGCATTGCTGGTGCTGATGCTGAGCGGCGTCAGCGACTATCTCGACGGCAAGCTTGCCCGGCGATGGAACCAGATCAGCCGCCTGGGGCGACTTCTCGACCCGGCCGCTGACCGTCTGTACATCCTGTCCACCCTGGTGGGGCTGACCTGGCGCGAGATTCTGCCCATCTGGCTCACCGCAGCGCTATTGGCGCGGGAACTGATGCTGCTGGTGATGGTGGGAATCCTCCGTCGGCACGGCTATCCGCCGCCCCAGGTGAACTTCCTGGGCAAGGCGGCCACGTTCAACCTCATGTATGCCTTCCCCCTGCTGCTTCTCAGTGACGGAAGCGGGTGGCTTGCGTCACTGGCTGCAATTTTCGGATGGGCGTTCGCGGGATGGGGTACAACTCTGTATTGGTGGGCAGGGATGCTCTATGTGGTCCAGGTCCGCCGTCTCGTCAAGGCGGACGCAGTGGCCGATTGACCTCGTCGATGCGGTGCCGTGCAGTGTTGCCGGCCGCGCATGATGCCAGAGCGCCTTTTGGACGGGTGAAGTCGGCCAGACCGTCGTCTCTTCAAGGAGGACGCTTCCGACATGAAGGCCGTCGTGATGGCCGGTGGCGAAGGAACCCGACTTCGCCCTATGACCTCGAGCATGCCCAAGCCGCTCCTGCCGGTGGCCAATCGGCCGATCATGGAGCATGTGCTGCGATTGCTCAAGCGGCATGGACTCAATGAGACCGTCGTAACCGTGCAGTTTCTCGCCTCACTCGTCAAGAACTACTTCGGTGACGGCGAAGAGCTCGGGATGGAGCTCACCTATGCCAATGAGGAGAAGCCACTCGGCACCGCGGGGAGCGTGAAGAACGCCGAGGAAGCACTCAAGGACGATACGTTCCTTGTCATCTCCGGTGATGCGCTCACAGACTTCGATCTCACTGATCTGATCTCCTTCCACAAGGAGAAGGGCGCACTGGTAACAGTGTGTCTGACGCGCGTGCCGAATCCGCTGGAATTCGGCATCACCATCGTGGACGAAGAGGGAAAGGTCGAGCGTTTCCTGGAGAAGCCGACCTGGGGACAGGTTTTCTCGGACACCGTGAACACGGGCATCTATGTCATGGAGCCCGAAGTATTCGACTACGTCGAGGCAGACGTTTCGGTCGACTGGTCCGGCGATGTGTTCCCGCAGCTCATGAAGGAAGGCAAGCCGATCTACGGCTATATCGCCGAGGGCTACTGGGAGGACGTGGGCACGCACGAGAGCTATGTGAAGGCCCAGGCCGACGTCCTCGAAGGCAAGGTGGACGTGGAGCTCGACGGGTTCGAGATCTCTCCCGGTGTGTGGGTGGCGGAAGGCGCGGAAGTGCATCCGGACGCCGTGCTGCGCGGTCCGCTGTATATCGGGGACTACGCCAAGGTCGAAGCCGGTGCGGAGATCCGCGAGCACACGGTCGTCGGGTCCAACGTGGTCGTCAAGAGCGGCGCCTTCCTCCATAGGGCCGTGATCCACGACAACGTGTACATCGGGGAGCATTGCAACCTTCGGGGCTGCGTGATTGGCAAGAACACCGACATCATGCGTGCCGCCCGTATCGAGGACGGCGCCGTGATCGGTGATGAGTGCCTCGTGGGCGAAGAATCGATCATCCAGGGCAATGTGCGGGTCTACCCGTTCAAGACGATCGAGGCGGGCGCGTTTGTCAACACCTCGGTCATCTGGGAGTCGCGGGGCCAGGCGCATCTCTTCGGAGCTCGTGGAGTCACCGGGATCCTCAATGTGGAAATCACGCCCGAGCTGGCGGTGCGGCTGGCGGGTGCGTACGCCACCACCCTCAAGAAGGGGGCGACGGTCACCACGGCGCGTGACCACTCCAGGGGCGCCCGCGCGCTGAAGCGGGCCGTGATCTCGGCGCTGCAGACCAGCGCCATCGATGTACGGGATCTCGAGAACGTACCGCTGCCGGTCGCGCGACAGCAGACGGCGCGCGGCAGCGCCGGCGGCATCATGATCCGTACGTCGCCGGGTGTGGCGGACTCCGTGGACATCATGTTCTTCGACGAGCGCGGGGCGGACCTCTCGCAGGCCGGGCAGCGGAAGCTGGACCGGGTGTACGCGCGTCAGGAGTATCGGCGTGCCTTCCCGGGCGAGATCGGGGATCTGCACTTCCCGTCCAGCGTCTTCGACTCGTACACCGGCTCGCTGCTGCGCAATGTCGACACGTCGGGCATCGCCGAATCGGGACTCAAGGTCGTCATCGACGCGTCCAACGGCAGCGCCGGGCTTGTGCTGCCCAACCTGCTCGGACGGCTCGGTGTGGACGCGCTGACGATTAACCCGGGGCTCGACGAGTCCCGGCCCACCGAATCGGCGGACACCCGCCGGTCCGGGCTGGTGCGGCTGGGCGAGATCGTGGCCTCCGCACGGGCGGCCTTCGGAGTCCGTTTCGACCCCGTCGGCGAGCGGCTGTCCTTCGTTGACGAACGCGGGCGGATCGTCGAGGACGATCGCGCACTGCTGGTGCTGCTCGACCTGATCGCGGCCGAACGGCGCAGCGGGCGGGTGGCACTGCCGGTGACGACCACCAGGATCGCCGAGCAGGTGGCGGCATACCACGGCACACAGGTGGAGTGGACGACCACATCGCCCGACGATCTGACGCGTGTGGGCCGGGAGGAAACCACCATCTTCGGCGGAGACGGCCGTGGTGGCTTCATCGTTCCGGAGTTCAGCAGTGTCTTCGACGGCTTCGCGGCCTTCGTACGGCTGGTCGGCCTGGTGGCTCGTACGCAGCTCACGCTGAGCCAGATCGATGCCCGGATTCCGCGGGCGCATGTGCTGCGGCGTGATCTGGCGACGCCGTGGGCGGTCAAGGGACTGGTGATGCGACGCGTCGTCGAGGCGGCCGGCGACCGGGACGTCGATACAACCGACGGGGTGCGGGTCGTCGAGCCCGACGGCCGCTGGGTCATGGTGCTTCCCGACCCCGCGGAGGCCGTCACCCATTTGTGGGCCGAGGGCCCGGACGACGCCTCGGCGCAGGCGCTGCTCGACGAGTGGTCGGCCGTCGTGGACAGCGCAGGTCACTGAGGTGGGACGGGTGTGCCGGAAGTTGTCTTCCGACGGCTTCCGGCACACCGGTGGGGCCATTCGGCGGTAGCGCCTGCGACGTGCGACGATGTGCGGCATGTCGCAGCAGCCCCCCGTTCGGAGCACCGGCTCTCCACCCGTACGTCCCGATGCGTCCATGTCGCTGCTGACGAACGTTATGGAGCACAGCCTCGACGACGGGTACGCGGAGGCGGCGGCCCGCAGGGAGGCCGAGGGCGGGGGACTGCCCCGTACGCTGCGTGCGAAGCTCGGACTCGCCGCCGGTCTTGTGCTGGCGGCTCTGGTGGTCACCGTCGGGGCCGCGCAGGCACGGATATCGGCACCGGTCGTGGCGAAGGAGCGCGAGGAGCTCATCGACCGGATCGGCGCCGAGACGTCCGACGCCGACGTGCTGGAGCAGAGCGTCGAAGAACTCCGGGACGAGGTGGGGGACCGGCAGCGCAAGGCCCTCAAGACACAGGGCGGGGGCCAGGGGGAACTCGTCGCACTGCTCTCCGGCGCCACTGAGGTGGAGGGGCCGGGTGTGAAGCTCGTCGTCGACGACGCGAAGGACACCGAGCAGGGCGGCGACGGGCCGCGGGAGAGCAGTGGCTTCAGCGACACAGGCCGGGTCCGCGACCGCGATATGCAGCGGATCGTCAACGGGCTCTGGGAGTCGGGTGCGGAAGCCGTCGCGATCAACGGGCAGCGGCTGACCGCCCTGTCCGCGATCCGCGCGGCGGGCGACGCCATACTGGTCGACAACAGGCCGCTGGTGCCGCCGTACACGGTGCTAGCGGTGGGGGACGGCAAGAAGTTGAGCACTGCCTTCCAGGACAGTGCCGACGGGCAGTATCTGCACGTGCTGCAGGAGAACTTCGGTATCCGCACCAGCATCTCCAGCGAGGAGAAGGTGCGTCTGCCGGCGGCGCCGAGCTTGATCGTACGTACAGCAGAGCCGAAGACCGCCGACGCCGGGAAGGGCAACGGGCAGGGCACGGCTGACACAGGGAAGGGCACATCGTGATCGCCGTACTGGGCCTCGTCGTGGGAGTAGTGGTCGGACTGTTGGTCCGACCCGAGGTACCGGTGGTGGTCGAGCCCTATCTGCCAATTGCTGTCGTCGCGGCTCTCGACGCGGTCTTCGGCGGTCTGCGGGCCATGCTCGACGGGATCTTCGTGGACAAGGTCTTCGTCGTCTCCTTCCTGTCGAACGTGGTGGTGGCAGCGCTGATCGTGTTCCTGGGCGACAAGTTGGGCGTCGGCGCCCAACTGTCCACGGGTGTGGTGGTCGTGCTCGGCATCCGGATCTTCTCCAACGCTGCCGCGATTCGCCGGCATGTGTTCCGGGCGTGAGGCCGATGAACAGCGGAGAGAACCCGAAGGGCGAGGAGCCGGAGGCGGTTGCGCCGTCGGCGGACCAGACCGACCGGCCTGAGCGGCCCAAGGCTGAGCGGCCCAAGGCTGAGCAGCCCAGGCCTGATCAGGCCGAGCCCGAGCGGCCCGGGCCGGACCAGGCTGAGCCGGACCAGCCCCTGGCCGAGCAGCAGACCGGCCGCCAGCGGCTCGTCGCGGTGTTGTGGCCGCCGCGGGTCAGCCGCGCTCAACTCATCGTCGCCGTGCTGCTGTTCGTCCTCGGTCTGGGGCTCGCCATCCAGGTCCGCTCGACCAGCGACAACAGCGCGCTGCGTGGCGCCCGCCAGGAGGACCTGGTGCGCATCCTCGACGAACTCGACAATCGCACCCAGCGTCTCGAGGACGAGAAGCAGCGTCTCGAGGACCAGCGCACCGAACTGGAGAACAGCTCGGACCAGGCGGAAGAGGCGCGCAAGCAGACGCGCCAGAAGGAGCAGCAACTCGGCATCCTGGCCGGCACGGTTGCGGCACAGGGCCCCGGCATCACGCTGACCGTCGAGGACCCGTCCGGCGCGGTGGAGTCGGACATGCTGCTCGACGTGATCCAGGAACTGCGCGCCGCCGGTGCGGAAGCGATCCAGGTCAACGACATCCGGGTCGTCGCTGACACGCATTTCACAGGTACGGGTGGTGAGATCGAGGTGGACGGCAAGAAGATCGCCGCGCCGTACCGCTTCAAGGTCATCGGCAAGCCGCAGGACCTGGAGCCCGCCCTCAACATCCCCGGTGGTGTGGTGCAGACGCTGGAGAAGGAGCAGGCCACCGCCACGGTGGAGCGCTCGCAGAAGATCATCGTGGATGCCTTGCGACCTGCGAAGCGGCCTGACTACGCTCGGTCGTCGGCGCCGTGAGGCTCGGGTGCATGGGGTCGGGCGGACCAGGGCATGACGTTGCGGGGGGTCGGTACTTCACAAGCGTGCCGTGTGGTGGAAACTGTCTGGTGGTCACGGACGTTGTGAAGATGTCCGGGTCGGCAGGTGTGATCATTGAGGGTTCGTCCTGCCCCACGGGCGGGTCTATTTCGGTCAAGGGGAATCGCCCGTGAAGTTGTTTCGGAAGTTGTTCGGCAAGAGCGCACGCGAGGACGGCGGCAACGCCAGGCATCGCGCACCGCGCCATGGTCAGGGTGAGGAGCAGGGCGCTGAGCGGCCGCTCTTCCGGGACGAGGTCGCTGGTCCGGGTGGTGACATTTCGGGCGGTCAGGGCGCGTCGTCTGTTGACCCTGCCGGTCCCGGCCGCATAGGTTTCGGGGAACCATCAACCTCAAGTACGGGTGGAGGGTTTTCCTCCGACCCGTATGCGACCAATCCCCACGCGGGGCATCCGCGGCAGGAGGGTCCGTCCATGTCGGCCTTGGTTTGTACGAGGTGCGGGCACCGCAATGCCGAGGCCAGCCGGTTCTGCTCCAACTGTGGCGCGCCGCTGCGCGCCGGGGCGCCGGCGGAGCGTCCTTCGGAGACGACATCGACGATCTCCATCTCCGGCCTCGAGGCGTACGACTCGGAAGTGACGGGCCAGACGCAGGTTCCGTCGCTCTCTCCCGAAGCCCAGGCGGCCGTCGACGCGCTGCCGCTCGGCTCGGCGCTCCTGGTGGTGCGCCGTGGGCCGAATTCCGGCAGCCGCTTCCTGCTGGACGGCGAGCTGACCACGGCCGGCCGTCACCCGCAGAGCGACATCTTCCTCGACGACGTCACCGTCTCGCGGCGCCATGTGGAGTTCCGCAGGGCCCCGGACGGCAGCTTCAGCGTCGCCGACGTCGGCAGTCTCAATGGCACCTACGTCAACCGGGAGCGGATCGACTCGGTCCTCCTGTCGAACGGTGACGAGGTCCAGATCGGCAAGTACCGGCTGGTCTTCTACGCGAGCCAGCGGGGCATGTGACCCTCCCCAGACTCCGTCCGGGCGGACCCCCAGGGAAGGTGTACGTGCTGCGAACAGCGACGGGCGGTGCCGGTCACGGCACCGCCACAGCGGGCGAGAGGCTGATGAGCATCGGCACGGTGCTCAGCCAGTTGCGCGACGAATTTCCCGAAGTGACCATCTCCAAGATCCGTTTTCTGGAGGCCGAGGGGCTGGTCGAGCCGCGGCGCACCCCGTCCGGGTACCGCAAATTCAGTCCCGAGGACGTGGAGCGGCTGGCCCAGGTGTTGCGGATGCAGCGGGATCACTATCTTCCGCTGAAGGTCATCCGCGAGCATCTCGACGCCCTCGGCCGCGGCGAGCAGGTGCAGCTGCCCGCGCAGGGGCCGCAGCGGGAGCTGCTCGAGGGCGCTTGGGAAGTCGACTCGGAGTGTGTGACCGCGGCCCGGGTGGGCCGTACGGAGCTCCTCGCCGCCGCCGAGGTGAGTGAGGCGGAGCTGGCCGAGTGGGAGTCGTACGGCCTGCTCGCGCAGGATGAGGACGGCGGTTACGAGGCCGAATCGGTGACCGTTGCACGGCTGGTCGCGGATCTTGGGAGATTCGGTCTCGAACCCCGGCATCTGCGGGCGATGAAAGCTGCCGCAGACCGTGAGGCGGGACTGGTCGAGCAGGTGGTCGCACCCTTGCGGCGGCACCGAAATCCGCAGACCAGGGCGCATGCCGAGGCCACCACGAAAGAGCTGGCGGCCCTGTCTGTGCGGCTTCACGCGGCCCTCGTGCAGACGGCACTCGGAGTACGGCTGCACTGATCTTGGGGGAGCCCGACTACCCAAACCGGTCGGGCAAGTCCTAGGGTTACTGTGTGAACGAGCTCGACGTTGTGGGTGTCCGGGTCGAAATGCCCTCGAACCAACCGATCGTGCTCCTGCGTGAAGTGGGAGGCGACCGGTACCTCCCCATTTGGATTGGTCCTGGGGAGGCTACCGCCATTGCCTTCGCCCAGCAGGGCATGGCACCGGCCAGGCCGCTGACGCATGACCTCTTCAAAGACGTGCTGGAGGCGGTGGGTCAGGAGCTCACCGAGGTCCGCATCACTGACCTGCGCGAAGGGGTTTTCTATGCGGAGCTGGTCTTTGCCAGCGGAGTCGAGGTGAGCGCCAGACCGTCCGACGCCATAGCGCTGGCCCTGCGCACCGGTACGCCGATCTACGGCAGTGACGGGGTGCTCGACGACGCGGGAATCGCCATTCCGGACGAGCAGGAGGACGAGGTGGAGAAGTTCCGCGAGTTCCTCGATCAGATCTCGCCCGAGGACTTCGGCACCAACAGCCAGTGACCGCCGCGACAGGCGGCGTCGGCACATTCGACCAGCATTTCCCCGAATAGGGGCACGAGAAACCACTCTCAGGGTGATTATCACTCGGCGTGCCGAGTGTGGCGATCGTTGACGCACCCCGGGTGACTGCCTACCGTCGAGATGGCAGGTCAAGGACGGAGGTCGGCGTGAGAAGCAGCGGCGACGGTGCGGCAGGGGGCGCCCCCGGACGGAGTCTGGGGGAGGGCGGGCCGTATCCGCTTCACGAGAGTGCGGCCGACCCATCGAGGGAGACGATCGGCTACCGGGGGCCGACCGCGTGTGCGGCGGCGGGCATCACCTATCGGCAACTTGACTACTGGGCGCGCACCGGGCTGGTCGAGCCCAGCGTGCGGCCGGCGTACGGATCGGGCACCCAGCGGCTCTACAGCTTCCGCGATGTGGTCGTCCTCAAGATCGTCAAGCGTTTTCTCGACACCGGTGTGGCGCTGCAGAACATCCGCACCGCGGTGCAGCATCTGCGGGCGCGCGGCTTCACGGACCTCGATCGCATGACGCTCATGAGCGACGGCGCCACGGTCTACGAGTGCTCGTCGCCCGACGAGGTGGTTGACCTGCTCCAGGGCGGCCAGGGAGTCTTCGGGATCGCCGTCGGCGTGGTGTGGCGGGATGTCGAGGCGGCGCTGTCTCAGCTGCACGGCGAGCGGATCGACACCGGCGAGACCCTCGTCGGGAGCAACCCTGCGGACGAGCTGGCCAGACGCAGGCGCGACCGGGCCGTCTGAGCGCCGACGCCGGTGGACGTTACCGTCGCCACTGGCAGACGGCGCTGTCTGTCGGCGCCATTGTCAGTGGCGTAGGGCAGCATCGAACATGTGAGAACCGCGCCGACGATTCTGCATCTGGACATGGATGCCTTCTTCGCCGCCGCCGAACAGGCGGCGAAGCCGAGTCTGCGCGGAAAGCCGGTGGTCGTCGGGGGGCTCGGGCCGCGCGGGGTCGTCGCCACCGCTTCGTACGAGGCAAGGCGCTTCGGCGTGCACTCGGCGATGCCGATGGCGCAGGCAAGGCGGCTGGCGCCGAACGCCGCGTATCTCGTGCCTCGCTTTTCGCTCTACCGCGCGGTCAGCGAGCAGGTGATGGAGCTGCTCGGCGGGCTCTCGCCGCTGGTGGAGCCGCTGAGCCTGGACGAGGCCTTCGTCGACTTGGAGGCGGGAGGCTCTGCCGATGACTCGGCTTCCGCGCGGGCGGCCGGTGAGCGGCTGCGCCGCGACATCCTCGCCGTCACCGGGCTGACGGGGTCCGTCGGGCTCGCGGGATCCAAGATGCTCGCCAAGATCGCCTCCGAGCAGGCGAAACCGGACGGTCTGCTGCTCATAGAGCCCGGTACGGAGCGTGAGCTGCTCGGGCCGATGTCCGTGCGGACGCTGCCGGGGGTGGGGCCGGCCACCGGGGAGCATCTGCGGCGGGCCGGGATGACGACCGTCGCCGAGCTCGCGGAGGCGGGTGAGGACGAGCTCGTACGGCTGCTGGGCAAGGCCCACGGGACCTCGCTGTTCCGCATGGCCATGGGGTACGACGACCGGCCGGTGGTGGCCGAGCGGGACGCGAAGTCGGTGTCGGTGGAGGACACGTTCGATGTTGATCTGCACGATCGGGTGCGCGTACGGATCGAGGTGGAGCGACTGGCCGACCGGTGTGTGCAGCGGCTGCGGGCGTCCGGGCACTCGGGGCGGACCATCGTGCTGAAGGTGCGGCGGTACGACTTCTCGACGCTGACGCGCTCGGAGACGCTGCGCGGACCGACGGACGACCCGGCGGTGGTGCGGGAGGCGGCCGGGCGGCTGCTGGAGGCGGTGGACACCACGGGCGGGGTACGGCTGCTGGGGGTGGGCGTGACGGGGCTCGCGGATTACACGCAGGAGGATCTCTTCGCCCAGGCCGCGGCCGATGAGCCGGACGAGCACGCAGCACACGAGGAGGCGGCCGAGGGTGAGCGGGAGACGCACGAGGCCGACGACGCGGCGGAGGCCGGGGCGGGGACGGGAGCCGCAGCCGGGGCAGGAGCCCGGGCGGGAGCAGGTGTCGGGGCGGGCGCGGCGGAGCACGAGGCGCTCGCGGCGCGGCGCTGGGCGGCCGGGCATGACGTGCGGCATGCCGAGTACGGGGCGGGGTGGGTGCAGGGCAGCGGGCTCGGCCGGGTCACGGTGCGGTTCGAGGAGCCGGGGTCGCCGCCGGGGCGCGTACGCACCTTCCGGGTCGACGACCCCGATCTGGAGCCCTCCGATCCGCTGCCGCTCGTCGAGCTGCCCCACGGCGGCGGAGAGTGCGGGTCAGTCCTCCTGGCCGGCGACGCGGCCGAAGGACCGGTCCCCTGAGGAGGGAGCGGGCCTCTCGGGGGCCTCGGAGAGTTCGAGGCCGTAGTGGTGATAAAGCTGAAGCTCCTGCTCCGGGGAGAGATGGCGGCCGACTCCGAAGTCCGGGGCATCCTTGATCAGCGAGCGCTCGTACGGGACATGCAGGGTGTCGTCGACGAGCTTGCTCGGCTCCAGCGGGACGAACGCGTCCCGGCTGAACAGGCCGGTCCGCACCGCTGCCCACTCGGGCACTCCCGTGGCATCGTCCAGGTACACCTCGTCCACAGTCCCGATCTTGTGGCCGTTGCGGTCGAACGCCTTGCGGCCGATCAGGCTGCGCGGATCGATATCGGTCTGCACGGTCCCTCCAATAGGTCGCAACTGCTGTGTAAATACTACAAAAGTGCACATCGGGGGTGTCGGCCACTTGAGCGATCGGCGAGGGGGCGCGCTGGTAGGCTGGCAAACGGCTGCTGACCCTGTGCGGGAGAGTCCACCGGTGAACGTGCCGGCGGCGCCGAAGGAGCAAATCCTCCCCGGAATCTCTCAGGCCCCTGTACCGCACGGACGAGGTCACTCTGGAAAGCAGGGCGGGCGTCGGACGGCATCCGCTCTCACCGACGGTGAAAGCCGGAGCGTGGCATGCGCGCGCCCTGGTGAAACTCTCAGGTTGAGATGACAGAGGGGGAGGCCGTCCGGGCATCCGCGCCGTGGTGCCCCTCGCAGGTCGTGTCAGACCAGGAGGCCTCCTAAATGACCGCCAACCGCATTCCGCTCTCCCACCTGGAGCGAGGCACCCCCTTCGAGCAGCGCCACATCGGGCCCGACGCCGAGGCCCAGGCGAAGATGCTGGCGCAGGTGGGCTACGGCTCGCTCGACGAGCTGACCGCCGCCGCGGTGCCTGATGTGATCAAGAGCGCGGAGGCGCTGGACCTCCCGGGCGCGCGTACCGAGGCGGATGTCCTCGCCGAACTGCGCACTCTTGCCGACCGCAATCAGGTACTCGCGCCCATGATCGGCCTTGGCTACTACGGCACCTTCACACCGCCGGTGATCCTGCGCAATGTCATGGAGAACCCGGCCTGGTACACCGCGTACACGCCGTACCAGCCGGAGATCTCCCAGGGCCGGCTCGAGGCGCTGCTCAACTTCCAGACGATGGTCGCCGACCTGACCGGTCTGCCCACCTCCGGAGCCTCGCTGCTCGACGAGAGCACGGCCGCCGCCGAGGCCATGTCGCTGGCCCGCCGGGTCGGCAAGGTCAAGAACGGCGTCTTCCTGGTCGACGCCGACACCCTGCCGCAGACCCTCGCAGTGATCGAGACCCGCGCCGAGCCCACTGGCGTCGAGGTCGTCACCGCCGACCTCAGCGAAGGCATCCCGGCCGAGATCGCGGAGCGCGGCGTCTTCGGCGTGCTGTTGCAGTACCCGGGCGCCTCCGGTGCCGTACGCGACCTCAAGCCCGTCATCGAGCAGGCGCACGAGCTCGGCGCGATCGTCACCGTCGCCGCCGATCTGCTGGCGCTCACCCTGCTCACCGCGCCCGGCGAGCTGGGCGCCGACATCGCGGTGGGCACCACGCAGCGCCTCGGCGTCCCGATGGGCTTCGGCGGCCCGCACGCCGGTTACATGGCCGTACGCGAGAAGTTCGCGCGCAGCCTGCCCGGCCGGCTCGTCGGCGTCTCCGTGGACGCGGACGGCAACAAGGCCTACCGGCTCGCGCTGCAGACCCGTGAGCAGCACATCCGCCGCGAGAAGGCCACCAGCAACATCTGTACCGCCCAGGTCCTCCTCGCTGTGATGGCGGGGATGTACGCCGTCTACCACGGCCCGGACGGGCTCAGGGGGATCGCGCGGCGCACTCACCGGTACGCCGCGATCCTCGCCGAGGGGCTACGGGCCGGTGGCGTCGAGGTCGTGTACGGGTCGTACTTCGACACGCTGACCGCACGGGTGCCGGGCAAGGCCGCCGCCGTCGTGGCCGCCGCACGTGAGGGCGGGGTCAACCTCCACCTCGTCGACGCCGACCACCTCTCCATCGCGTGTGACGAGACCACGACCCGTAACCAGCTGGCCGCGGTCTGGGCCGCCTTCGGTGTCGAGGCCGACGTCGAGGAGCTGGACGCCGCAACCGACGACGCCCTGCCTGCCACCCTGCTGCGCACGGACGACTACCTCACCCACCCCGTCTTCCACCAGCACCGTTCCGAGACGGCGATGCTGCGCTACCTGCGCAAGCTCGCCGACCGCGACTACGCGCTGGACCGCGGCATGATCCCGCTCGGCTCCTGCACCATGAAGCTGAACGCGACCACCGAGATGGAGCCGGTCACCTGGCCGGAGTTCGGGCAGATCCACCCCTTCGCGCCGGTCGAGCAGGCCGCCGGATACCTCACGCTCATCCGCGAGCTGGAGGAGCGCCTCGCCGAGGTCACCGGGTACGACGCGGTCTCCATCCAGCCCAACGCCGGTTCGCAGGGCGAGCTCGCGGGTCTGCTCGCCGTGCGCGCGTACCACCGTGCCAACGGTGACGACCAGCGCACCATCTGCCTCATCCCGTCCTCCGCGCACGGCACCAATGCCGCCAGCGCCGTGATGGCGGGCATGAAGGTCGTCGTGGTGAAGACCGCCGACGACGGTGAGGTGGACATCGAGGACCTGCGTGCCAAGATCGAGCAGTACCGCGACGAGCTCTCGGTCCTGATGATCACCTACCCGTCCACGCATGGCGTGTTCGAGGAGCATGTCGCCGACATCTGCGCGCAGGTACACGAGGCCGGTGGCCAGGTGTACGTCGACGGCGCCAACCTCAACGCGCTGGTGGGCCTCGCCAAGCCGGGCAAGTTCGGCGGCGACGTCTCGCACCTCAATCTGCACAAGACCTTCTGCATCCCGCACGGCGGCGGCGGTCCGGGCGTCGGCCCGGTGGGCGTACGGGCGCACCTCGCCCCGTACCTCCCGAACCACCCGCTCCAGCCCACCGCGGGTCCGCAGACGGGCGTGGGGCCGATCTCGGCCGCCCCGTGGGGTTCTGCGGGCATCCTGCCGATCTCCTGGGCGTACGTACGGCTCATGGGCGGCGAGGGCCTCAAGCGGGCCACGCAGGTCGCCGTGCTCGCGGCCAACTACATCGCCAAGCGCCTGGAGCCGCATTACCCGGTGCTCTACACCGGCCCGGCCGGTCTGGTCGCGCACGAGTGCATCGTGGACCTGCGGCCGCTGTCGAAGGCGACCGGCGTCAGCGTCGACGACATCGCCAAGCGCCTGATCGACTACGGCTTCCACGCGCCGACGATGTCTTTCCCGGTGGCCGGCACGCTGATGATCGAGCCCACCGAGAGCGAGGACCTGACCGAGATCGACCGCTTCTGCGACACGATGATCGCGATCCGCGGCGAGATCGAGAAGGTCGCTGCGGGCGAGTGGCCGGCGGAGGACAACCCGCTGCGCAACGCTCCGCACACCGCGGTGGCGCTGGGCGGGGAGTGGGAGCACCCGTACAGCCGCGAGGACGCGGTCTTCCCGGCCGGGGTGAGCGCCTCGGACAAGTACTGGCCGCCGGTGCGCCGGATCGACGGTGCGTTCGGCGACCGTAACCTCGTCTGCTCCTGCCCGCCGCTGGACGAGTACGACAACTGACGGGCGCGGCGGCGCACATGCGTCGGGGCCGGTGCGGAGATCAGTCTCCGGGCCGGCCCCTTGTCGTACGGACGGCCCTAGGCGGCCGTCATCACCTGCCCGCTCTCGCGCGGCCGGTGCGGCGCGATGATCTGGCCGTCCGGCAGCAGCTCACCGGTGTCCTCGAAGAGCAGGACGCCGTTGCACAGCAGGCTCCAGCCCTGCTCCGGGTGGTGCGCCATGAGACGGGCGGCTTCCCGGTCGGCTGAGTCGGATGTCGGGCAGGCTGGCTGGTGCTGGCACATGAGTGGGTTCTCTCGCTGCGTTGTAGTGACTGTGACTGTCCTGCGGCTCGATGTGGTGTTCATGGCCGCCCCCCCCGTATCTGTCGGTCCGATCCCAGTGTTGCCCCACGGGCGTGAATCCGCAGGGATTTCGCGGCAGCTCGTCTTACTGGTTAATGACGTATCACTCGGGCGGACGGTTCAGCTCAACTCCATTGTCCTTTCGGGTGGTTCGCGGGGGTCGGTATGGGCTAGTCCGGATGGAGCAGCAGTGCGCCCCGCGACCGGGTGGTCACGGGGCGCGAAGGGCGCGTGAGCTGGGCTCGAGCAGCGCGCGAGCGAGGGCTGACGGTCAGGCAGGGGAGCCGAGCAGCGGAGCCGGTGTGAGCCGCAGGGTCATCACCGGCAGCAGATCGGCGACCCGGTGCGGCCGGTGTGCCGCGATGCCGGGAGGCGCGGGGCGCAGTGGCACCAGGACGTCCGTCGGAAGGGGTGTGCCGGCCGAGGCGTCGGCGTCCGTGTCGCCGTGCAGCCAGAGAGTGAGCATGTAGAGCTCGGGGATGGAGAGCAGCCGTGGCTGGAAGTGAGTCTTCATCGACTCGGCCTGGCGCAGCGCCCGTTCGGTGGAGCTGAGGTAGGGGCCTTCGAAGAAGTGGGAGAAGGCCCAGCCGTCGGGGGTGAGCCTCGTCTCCGCCGCGGCCACGGCTCGTTCGCCGCTGCGGATCAGAAAACGCCAGCCCGTGAGGCGGGTGTAGGGGGCACTGTTGCTCGGCACGATCTGATCCAGTACATGGACGGGCAGCGGCAATTCGGGGCTCAGAGGTCCCTGGACGGACCTGAGGGCGGGTGTGCGGGCCTCGCGGACGGCTGTCGGGGAACCGAGTGCCGCGAGGACGCTGCGCAGGGCAGGCGCGGGAGCTGGAGGGACATGCAGCGGCATGATGGGTCGCCTCTCACTTCGGAGACACGTTGGTGCAAGGGTTGGATCGAAGGGCAGGTGCGGACGGCGCTGTCAGCGTGCGGGGCCAGAGGGGGCCGGAAAGGCCACCGGGCGCCAACTCTCTGCCTCGTTCACGGAGTTTATACGACACGTGTTCTCAGAGTGTTTCTGCTAGCGCTCGTGCGTATTTCCGGCAAGGCGGTATCAGGTCTTTCTGTTGCGGTCTTTCTGCCGATTTTTCGTGAGGGCAGGTCCGCGGCCTGGGATTTTATCGGCCGAGCGGTAGGCCGAAACCTGTCGGTGTTTTTCACCAGGTATCGGGCAGTGGTAACTGCCTAGTGCATCATGCCAATGGAATGTGCCGCTCGCTCACTCAGTACACACTACCGACAGCGGACCGTTCGCGACGCGTTATAGATCAGTCAGTCTGGGCATTATCGTCCGTGACGCGAGCGGCTGATGCTGCGTGGTGCCCACTCGAGGAGGGACGCTTCGATGGGGGAGAAGGTCGTGGCAGGAGGGATGGACCTGTCCGATCGGCAAAGGTTCCGGCGAAAGTTGCAGCAGTGCCTCGCGGGACTGGGGAGGCTCCTGGCGGAGAAGAGGTTCGACCGGCCCAGGAATCTCATGGGCCTCGAGATCGAGCTGAATCTCGCGGGTGCCGACGGGCTGCCGCGAATGATGAATGCGGAAGTGCTCGAGCGCATCGCGAGCCACGATTTCCAGACCGAGCTCGGAATGTTCAACCTGGAAGTAAATATCGTTCCGCACCGGCTGAGCGGGCGTGTTCTGGATCAGCTGGCAGAGGAGTTGCGTACAGGTCTCGGATATGCACACCGAAAAGCGGCCGAGGTCGGCTCGGGGATCGTGATGATCGGAATTCTCCCGACGCTCGACCAGCACGACCTGGTCTCCGCGAACCTCTCCGACGTCGACAGATACTTGCTGCTCAACGACCAGATCGTCGCGGCGCGCGGTGAGGACTTCACGCTCGACATCGAGGGTGTGGAGCGGCTGACCTGCACCTCGGCGTCGATAGCTCCCGAGGCCGCCTGCACCTCGGTGCAGTTGCACCTCCAGGTGACCCCTGCGCGCTTCGCCGATGTGTGGAACGCCGCGCAGGCGGTGGCCGCCGTGCAGGTCGCCGTGGGTGCCAACTCGCCCTTCCTGTTCGGCAGGGAGCTGTGGCGCGAGTCGCGGCCGCCGCTGTTCCAGCAGGCCACCGACACCCGACCGCCCGAGCTCCAGGCCCAGGGGGTCAGACCGCGTACCTGGTTCGGTGAGCGATGGGTTACCTCGGCGTACGACCTCTTCGAGGAGAACCTGCGCTACTTCCCCGCCCTGCTGCCGATCTGCGACGAGGAGGACCCGCTGCGGGTGCTCGACGACGGCGGCGTCCCGCGGCTGCAGGAACTCGTCCTGCACAACGGCACGGTCTACCGCTGGAACCGCCCGGTCTACGGAGTCGTCGACGGCGTGCCCCATCTGCGGGTGGAGAACCGTGTACTGCCGGCCGGGCCCACCGTCACCGATGTGATTGCCAACACCGCCTTCTACTACGGGCTGGTGCGCGCGCTCGCCGAAGAGACCCGGCCGGTGTGGAGCAGGCTGCCCTTCGCAGCCGCGGCCGACAACTTCGACACCGCCTGCCGCCACGGCATCGACGCCGAGCTCCAGTGGCCGCGCCCCGGCCGGGCCGGCGGCATCACGCAGGTGCCGGCCGTCAAACTCGTACGCGACGAACTGCTGCCGCTGGCCGCGGCGGGACTCGACGCGTGGAACGTCGAGCCCGCCGACCGGGACTTCTATCTCGGCGTGATCGAGGAGCGGTGCAAGCGGCGGGTGAACGGGGCGTCGTGGCAGGCCGACACGTACCACCGCGCGCTGGAGGCCGGTCTCGAACGGGACGCCGCCCTCGCGGCCACCACCCGCCGTTACTGCGAGCTGATGCACCAGGGCGAGCCGGTGCACACCTGGCCGGTCGGCTTCCCCGGCGCGCACTCCTGAGCGGGCCTTCACCGAGAGGCAGTCTGGCCCGCCGACCGACCGCCGTGATCGCCTCGAGGATCACGGGCTGGATCTCGGCGGTCGCTGACCTGGTAGCCCGCGCCGCCCGTCGCCCACGCGATCCCCGTCCCCGCCGCCACGGGGCGGGCATCGTGGCGATGGCGATCGTGCGACGGCGTCCACGCGGACGGGACTGCCTGTGTCCGTCGCCTCGTCGTCGGGCAAGCTGTGATGTCCCATGCGGTGGTGCCCCTCCTTGAACAACGATGAGCAAGGAAAAGGGGACCGCGTCATTGCGATGACGCTCGTCCCCCGGCCTGTCGCGCGCGATCTTCGTACCTGCATTCGAGACCCTGGCGGGGCGAGGATGGGGACGAGGCGGGATTACTCAACTGGAGGCAGGTGTGCAGGCGGAGGCGGGACGCGGGGCTGGTTCTCTCCCTCAAGAGGGCATGTCGCGAAGGATCTTGCGGTCCGAGACACTGCTCGTACTCGCGGTCTCGCTGGGTGCAAGCGGAGTGTCGGCGCTGATCAGCTTTGTCGGATCGCTGACAAAGCCGGGTGGCCTCAAGGAGCAGGCGGCGACGCTGAACGGGTCGTACGCCCCTGGGCGGCCGTGGCTCGATCTCGCCTGGCAGCTCTTCGACATCGCGACGGGCCTGGTGCCTGTCCTGCTCGTCGCGCATCTGCTGCTGCGGGAGGGCGCGGGGCTGCGGTCGATCGGTTTCGACCGGAGCAGACCATGGGCCGACCTGGGGCGCGGTGCCCTCGTCGCGGCGGGCATCGGCAGTGCCGGTCTCGCGTTCTACCTGGTGGCGCGGGCCTCCGGGTTCAACCTCACCGTTGTGCCCGAGGCGCTGCCGGAGGTGTGGTGGAAGTACCCCGTGCTGATCCTTTCGGCCATCCAGAACTCCGTACTGGAGGAAGTGATCGTCGTCGGGTATCTGCTGCGCAGGCTGGGGCAGTTGGGCTGGACGCCGATGGCGGCGCTGGTGGCGAGCTCGGTGCTGCGCGGTTCGTACCACCTCTACCAGGGCATCGGCGGCTTCGTCGGGAACATGGTGATGGGCGTGGTCTTCGTGCTGCTCTACCGGCGGTGGGGGCGGGTCGGGCCGCTGGTGGCCGCGCACGCGCTGCTCGATATCACGGCCTTCGTCGGGTACGCGCTGCTGGCCGGCAAGGTGGGATGGCTGCCCACGCTGTGACCGGGGTGAGATCAAGGGGCGTACGGCGGCTGCCGTACGCCCCTTGGCATGTGCGGTAGCCGTACAGGGCGTGGTCAGCTGCTCGGCGTGGTCAGCAGCTCGCCGTCGATGACGGTGACGGCGTCGCCGGTGAGCAGGGTGCGCTCGCCGCGCAGCGAGGTGCGGACCAGGCCGGAGCGGGCGGAGGCCTGCAGGCCGGTCAGTTCCGTACGGCCGAGACGGGCGGACCAGAACGGAGCGAGCGCCGTGTGCGCGCTGCCGGTCACCGGGTCCTCGTCGATGCCGACCCGGGGGAAGAAGCCGCGCGAGACGAAGTCGTAGGAGCCGGCCGGGTCTTCCGCGGCGGCGGTGGCGACGATACCGCGCTCGGAGTAGGCAGTCAGGGCGCGACAGTCCGGAGTCAGGGCTCTGACGGCCTGTTCGTCGGCCAGCTCGACGACCAGATCGCCGATGTGCGGGCCCGTGTCGTGGGCCGAGACGACCTTGGCGCCGAGCGCCTCGGCGAGGCCGTCCGGGATCTCGACAGGGGTGAGCGGGGAGGTCGGGAAGTCGAGGGTGATCATGCCGTCCTCACGGGCGGTGGCGGAGAGGATGCCGCAGAGTGCGGCGAAGCGCACCGTGCCGCTCGCGGTGCCGGTGGTGTGCAGTACATGGGCGGTGGCCAGCGTGGCATGGCCGCACATGCCGACCTCGGTGGCCGGGGTGAACCAGCGCAGCGCCCAGTCGGCCTCGCCGCCGGCGGGCAGGGCGTGGGCGAATGCGGTCTCCGAGAGGTTCACCTCGGTCGCCACCTGCTGGAGCCAGGAGTCGTCAGGGAATTGGTCGGAGTCCAGGAGCAGGACTGCGGCGGGGTTGCCGGTGAAGGGGCGGTCGGTGAAGGCGTCGACGATTCGAATCCGCATGAGCTGACCGTAGGGGCGGCGCAAAGCCGCAGGCCAAGGCCAATTCCGGGTTGCTGGACCGATGCAGAGCCGTTGAGCGTTGCCAGCCGACACATGTCGATATATCGTTGACGCATCGCGACAGATCAACGATGGACGGAGCGTAGCGATGCGTTCACATGGACAAGGACACGAACACGGTCAGGGTCATGGGCACTGCGGGCCCGGTCATCAGGGTCGGGGCGACTTCGAGGGACGGCGCGGGGCGTTCGGTCCGTTCGGGCCGCCGTTCGGTGGGCCCTTCGGTGGCGGACGCGGTCGTGGCGGCGGTCGGGGAAGGGCGCGGCGCGGTGATGTGCGTGCCTCGATCCTGGCGCTGCTGAAGGACCGGCCGATGCACGGTTACGAGATGATTCAGGAGATCGGCGAGCGCAGCGGCGGGGCCTGGCGGCCCAGCCCGGGCTCGGTCTACCCGACGCTCCAGTTGCTCGAGGACGAAGGTCTCATCACCAGTGCGAGCGAGGGCGGCAAGAGGCTGTTCACGCTCACCGACTCGGGGCGCGCCGAGGCCGAAACGGGGCCGGAGGCTCCGTGGGAAGAGGTCGGGCGCGGAGTCGACTGGGAGACCGTCAACGAGATCCGGCAGGCCGGGTTCGGCCTGATGGAGGCGTTCGGCCAGGTCTGGAAGACCGGCAGCACCGAGCAGCGGCAGAAGGCCGTCGCCGTGATCAACGAAGCCCGTAAGAAGCTCTATCTCATCCTCGCCGACGAACACTGAGCACGTGGGAGAGGTACGAGGGGCCCCGTGCAGTCGCTCGGGGCCCTTCCTCGTGTGCGGGTGCGGGGGTGCGAGTCTCAGGTGACGAGTCCGCCCAGCTTGCGCAGCGACTCGTTGAGAGCGGCGGCCGCGGAGTCCTGCAGCTTGCCCGCCATCAAGGGACACGGCGGCGCCGGTGAACTCCCCGTCGACGCGCACCTTCGTGCCGTCCCCGTCCGGGGTGAGCGTGTAGCGGTTGCCGACGCTGACGGCCCATCGGGCCCTTGCCCTTGATCCCCAGTACCCGGCCGGCCTCGAACTCGTCCACGGTCCAGGACGCTTCGGCGGGGAACCCCATGAGCTTCATGTTCTCCTCGTAGGTGGCGCCCAGCTGCAGAATTGCCGGACCGCCCTTGGGGAAGCTGGTGTGGGTGGCGTTCCACTGGCCGTAGCTGGAGAAGTCCGTCAGCTGGGCCCAGACCTTCTCGGCCGGCGCCTCGATATGGGCCTCGGCACTGACTCCGGCCATGCGACCACCCCTTCGTGTCGGCTTACGGTGTCGCGGAACGTAGTCGTACCTGCCGGAACATTCAATACTGATGAACAGTCAGATACTCGCGAGCCGTTGGACATGGTTGCGTTCGGAGCTCTTGGGCAAGGCGGCGCGCGCCCCCTCGGGTGGAACTGTCGTGATCTCATCCCTGAGGAGGAGAAACCGGTCGTGCGTGCCCAACCTCCGTGGGATGCGCGAATGGACCCCGACGGCGACGCTCGGGCCCCCGGAAGCTGATGAGGTGGGAGATGTGCAAAGCCCTGTCCCGCGGGTGCCTCAGCAGCCCGCCGCCACCCGTACGGAGATCGACGCCCGACTCACCGTGGAGCTGGCCTCGGTGGTCGCGGGTGCGCGCAGGAGGGCACTGCGGGACGGCGACCGGCAGATCGACACGGCCCATCTGCTGCACTCCCTGATCGAGTCGGACCCCGAGGTCCGTGCCGCTCTCGGCGCCGGGCCGCAGGTCGCGCGGGTGCTCGGGTATCTCGTGCAGCGCAGCATCGGATACGGGCTGCGCTGGCAGGGGTCGGTGGAGGACTCGGGCGCCGTTCCCGTCGTACACGAGACGAACGTGGAGGGGTCGGGATGGTCGCCTTCGGCGGCCGCCGCGATGGAGGGCGCGCTGGAGCGGGCGCACGTGCGCGGCGACGCGCGGGCCGGGGGTGTCGATCTGCTCGCCTGCCTGGCCGCGGACCCGGAATGCCGGGCCGTGGAGGTGTTGGAGCGGGCCGGGGTGGACGTGGAGCTGCTGGGCGGGCGGATAGCGCCGGACGGCGGCCGGATGACCCATGGGTGACCCGGCCGTCTCGACATGTGTTACGGGGGTGACGGTCCTGACAGGCGCTGACATGATGTGCCGATGCGCGCGTCTCAGGGAAGGAGCGCCGGCCTGGGACTCGCCCTGGGCTCGGCGTTCGCATTCGGTGGATCAGGTGTCGCGGCCAAGCCGCTGATCGAAGCAGGTCTCGACCCGCTGCATGTGGTGTGGCTACGAGTGGCCGGCTCCGCTTTCATCATGCTGCCGGTGGCCTGGCGCCAGCGTGACCTGGTGCTGCGCAAGCCCGCACTGCTCGTCGGCTTCGGGCTGCTCGCCGTCGCGGGCGTACAGGCCTGCTACTTCGCGTCGATCTCCCGGATCCCGGTCGGCGTCGCCCTGCTCATCGAATACCTCGCCCCCGCGCTGGTTCTCGGCTGGGTCCGCTTCGTGCAGCGCCGGCCCGTCACCCGGGCCGCCGCGGTCGGCGTCGTCCTCGCGGTCGCCGGACTCGCGTGCGTCGTCGAGGTGTGGGCGGGGGTCGGCTTCGACGCGATCGGGCTGCTGCTCGCGCTGGCCGCGGCCTGCTGCCAGGTCGGCTACTTCGTCCTGTCCGACCAGGGCGGCGACGGGGACGGCCCGGCGGATCCGGTGGGCGTGATCGCGTACGGACTGCTCATCGGCGCGGCCGTGTTGACGGTGGTGGCGCGGCCGTGGGGGATGGACTTCTCGCTGCTCGGCGGGAGCGCGGACATGGGCGGTACGCAAGTGCCGGCAGCGCTGCTGCTGGGCTGGATCGTGCTGATCGCCACGGTGCTGGCGTATGTCACCGGGGTCATCTCGGTGCGCAAGCTCTCGCCGCAGGTGGCGGGTGTGGTGGCGTGCCTGGAGGCGGTCATCGCTACGGTGCTGGCGTGGGTGCTGCTGCGGGAGCATCTGTCGGCGCCGCAGATCTTCGGCGGAGCGGTGGTGCTGGTGGGGGCGTTCATCGCGCAGTCACGGGCACCGAAGGCGGCGTCGGGGCCGGTGGCGGGGGGTGTGCCCGCACAGAGCGGTACTGCTGTCGCTGCCGCGGGGGAGTTGTCGGCGCCGCGTGCCACACCGTAGGGTGCCGATCATGCGTTTGACCGTACTTCCGCCGCCTGCCGCCTAGCGCGGGCGGCCGCTTTCTGACGAAGACCGGGCTCGGGGTGTCCCCGAGCGGTTCGTCGCTGCCCGCGTGACGCAGTCGAGCGATCACCCATCCCGTTCTTCAAACGGAGAAGTCACGTGTCGAATGTTTCCTACGCTCCTGCTGTCGGCGTGCCCGTCGGGCGGAGCCTCCTCTATCTGATCTTTGCCGGAGTCGCGTGGGGGACCGCGGGCGCGGCTGCCTCGCTGATCTTCCAGGTGAGTGATCTCGGTCCTCTCGCGCTGTCGTTCTGGCGCTGCGCGGGGGGTCTGGTGCTGCTGCTGGGCGCGCTTGCGCTGCGTGCACGGCGCGCTGCTGTGGCCGGGGGTGTTGTCGCGAGGCCGGCCGAGCCGCGGCGGCGCCGGCTGCTGCGCATTCTCGGTACGGGAATCGGGCTCACCGTCTTCCAGAGCGCCTACTTCGCGGCCGTCCAGGCGACGGGTCTCGCGGTGGGCACGGTCGTCACGCTGGGCGCGGGGCCTGTCCTCATCGCCGTGGGCGCGCGGCTGACGATGGGGGAGCGGCTCGGCCGGGGCGGCGTCGTCGCCGTCACCGGGGCGCTTGCCGGTCTGTTCGTCCTGGTCCTCGGCGGCGAGGGCGGGACGGTACGGCCTGCGGGGGTCGCGCTCGCGCTGCTCTCGGCGGCCGGGTACGCGGTGGTCACGCTGCTGACGCGGTGGCTGGGGCGTGACGGGGGAGGTGACTCGCTGGCCACGACGGCGTGGGCGTTCGCGATCGGGACGGTGGGGCTGTTTCCGATGGCGCTGGGCGAGGGGCTGCTGCCGCACACCGCGGAACTGGGGCGGGTGGTCTGGCTGTTGACGTACGTCGCGGCGGTGCCGACGGCGCTTGCGTACGCGCTCTACTTCGCGGGGGCGGCGGTTGTGCGGGCCGCGACGGTCTCGGTGATCATGCTGCTGGAGCCGGTGAGCGCGGCGGTGATCGCGGTGACGGCGCTGGATGAGCGGCTCACGGCGGCGACGTTGGTGGGGACGGCGCTGCTGCTGGCGGCGGTGGCGGGGTTGGCGGTGGCGGAGACGCGGGTGGGGTAGAGCGGGGGGCGGGTACGGGGCCGCCTGCCGCGGGCTTGTCCCCCACCCCGCCCCTTCCCGAAACCGGTACTCTGCCCCGGCGGCACCGCGGGCGACGGCTCCGCCGCACCGCACGAGGCCGGGGGGCCGGAACCGGGGTTGCGGCCGGGAGCCTGCGCGCCCGTACCTGTCGGCCGCGGGTCCCGCCGCACGGGGACCTGCGGCCCCGGACGCCGGCTGACCGGCCTGCTGCCACCTCATGCTCCCGTCAAGTACCCCGGGACCCCGATCGAGTCGTCCAGATCCGCCGCCGGGATCGGTGTGCCCTGCCGGGTGGTCAGCGGGACCACTCCCGTCCAGTACGGGAGTTCCGCGTCCTCCGGGTCGTCGTTCGGGCCGCCGGTGCGGAGCTTGGCCGAGACCTCCGTCAAGGTCAGGCGCAGCACCGCCGTCGCCGCCAGTTCCTTCGGGTTCGCCGGGCGGGAGTCGAGTGAGCGGCCCGGGACGACATGGTCGACCAGGGCGTCGAGAGCCGTGCGCTTTTCCGTCGGGTCCGTGACCTGGTGGGCGGTGCCGTGGACCACGACCGAGCGGTAGTTGATCGAGTGGTGGAACGCCGAGCGGGCAAGGACCAGGCCGTCGACGTGGGTGACCGTCAGGCACACGTCGCGGCCGGGGTCCGACTCGCCCGCCATGCGCAAGGGGCGTGAGCCCGTCGAGCCGTGGATGTAAAGGTGGTCGTCGACGCGGGCGAACAGCGTCGGCAGGACGACCGGCGCGCCGTCGCGGACGAAGCCGAGATGGCAGACGTACGCCTCGTCAAGTATGGAGTGGACCAGTTCGCGGTCGTACGCGGCGCGGTCCCGGGAGCGGGTGGGGACGGTGCGTTCGGTCGGCTCGTAAGCGTCCGGCATTGCGAACTCCATTGCACTAGTGCATAATCTCGTTTGTGCTAGGAGAGTATCGGATCGTCGGACGCCGCGCATCGGAGATTGCGGCCAGCGTTGAGCGCGCGGTCGGCGCCGGCGACCTGGAACCAGGGCAAGTGCTGCCGCCCATGCGGGAGTTGGCGACCGAGCTGGGCGTCAACCCGAACACCGTCGCGTCCGCGTACCGGACCCTGCGCGACCGCGGAGTCATCGAGACCGCCGGGCGCAAGGGCAGCCGGGTGCGCCCGCGGCCGGCCAGTACCGCCCGCGGGTCGATCCGGGTCGACGCGCCCCCCGGCGTACGGGACCTGGGCGAGGGGAACCCGGACCCCGCGCTGCTACCGCCGCTGGGCGACGCGCTCGCCGCCGCGGCCCGGCGCAACGCTGAGGAGCCGGGTCTGTACGGACAGGCCCCAGTCGACGCGGAGTTCGCCCGGCTGGCCCGCGCCGCGATGGACGCCGACGGGGTGCCGGCAGGGCCGGTCGCCGTCACCTCCGGATCGCTGGACGCCATCGAGCGCGTCCTCGCCGCGCACCTCAAGCCGGGTGACGCGGTCGCCGTCGAGGACCCTGGATGGGGCAGCACGCTGGACCTGGTCCCGGCGCTGGGGCTGAAGCCCGTGCCCGTGGCGCTCGACGACGACGGGCCGCTGCCGGGCGAGGTGGCCAGGGCGCTCGCCGCCGGGGCCAGAGCGCTGATCGTCACCGACCGGGCGCAGAACCCCACCGGCGCCGCGGTGAGCAAGGCACGCGCGCGTGAACTCCGCGCCGTACTGGCCACGTTCCCGCACACCCTGCTCATCGAGGACGACCACGGACACGCGATCGTCGATCTCCCGCTGCACCCGCTCGCCGGGGTCACGGACAGCTGGGCGTTCGTACGCTCCACAGCCAAGGCATATGGGCCGGATCTGCGGGTCGCCGTGCTGACCGGCGACACCGTCACCGTCGACCGGGTGATGGGCCGGCAGCGGCTGGGACCCGGCTGGGTCAGCCGGCTGCTGCAGCGTGCGGTAGTCCACCTCTGGACCTCGGGAGTGGTGGACCCGCTTGTCGTCGCGCACGCGTACGGGGAGCGGCGCGACGGGCTCCTGCGGGCGCTGGCGGAGCGTGGCGTCGAGGCTCATGGGCGTAGCGGGATGAACGTCTGGGTGCCCGTCCCCGACGAGACCGGGGCAGTGGCGCGGCTGCTCCATGCCGGGTGGGCGGTCGCGCCGGGGGCTCGCTTCCGGATGTCCGCGCCACCCGGAGTGCGACTTACCGTTTCGGGCCTTGCGATGGACGACATCGAGAAGGTCGCAGAGGCGGTCGCGACTGCTGCCGGGCCGGCGCCCGCGCGCAGCTACGGCTGAGCCGCAGGCTCCGCCCCCGCCTCGGCGCGAGGCCGCGGCCGAGCCGAGGTGCCCGTGGTGGCGGCCGGTGCCTTCGGCCGGCTCTGGGTCAGCGCCGCGCCCGCCAGGACGATCAGCGCGCCCACCGGAGTGTTCCAGCCCAGCTGCTCGTCCAGCACCGCGACGCCCGCGGCCGTCGCGATGACCGGGATGAAGTACGTGACCATCTGCGCCGTCGTCGGACCGACCTCGGCGACCAGACCGTACTGGAGGAGCAGCGCGAAGCCCGTCCCCAGGGCGCCGAGCGTGACCACCGCGAGCAGCGGCACGAGCGGGAAGGACGTCGGCAGCGTCGTGAACAGCGGCGTGACCACGGCGAGTTGAACCGTCGCGAGCAGCAGCTGCGCGCCGGTCAGCGAGAGATTGGAGTGGCTGCTGCCTGCCAGTGTGCGGCGTACGTAGATCCAGCCGATCGGATAGCTCAGCGAGGCGAGCAGCGCCATCGCCGTGCCGCCGAAGTCGAGCCCGGAGAATCCCTGCCACGCGCCGAGCACGGTCAGTACGCCCAGGAAGCCGATGCCGAGCCCGGCGACCCTGCGCCGGGTCGGCCGGTCCTCGGAGAGTGCGACCACGGACAGGACCATGCCCCATAGTGGCGAGGTGGCGTTGCAGATGCCGGCGAGCGTCGACGGGATCGTCAGCTCGGAGTAGGCGAAGAGCGAGAACGGCAGCGCGTTCAGCACAAACGCGGCGACAGTGAGGTGCATCCAGGTACGGATCCCGCGCGGCAGCCCCTCCCGGCGCACCGTCATCGCGACGGCCAGCACCGCCGTACCGAAGAGCAGCCTGCCGAAGGTGACTTGAAAGGGCGCGTACCCGCCGGTGCCGACCTTGATGAGGAGGAAGCTGAAGCCCCACACCGTGGAGAGCACCGCGAAGCGGATCCGCCAGTCGAGGGAGCTGCGGCGTGTGGAGTCGGCGGGCGCGGGGGTGGGGGCCGATGAGGTCCGGGAGGGGACGGCGCTGCTCATGCCGTCCACCTTGGCCGCTCCGATCTCGTAGGACAAGCGAGAATTCTTTGCCACTTCGGCTTAGCATTGCTTACATGTTGAATCTGGAGCGTCTGCGGACCCTGGACGCGCTGGCCCGCCATGGCTCGGTGAGCGGAGCGGCCGACGGGCTGCATGTGACGACTTCGGCCGTCTCCCAGCAGATGGCGAAGCTGGAGCGGGAGGTGGGCCAGCAGTTGCTGGCCAAGAACGGTCGCGGTGTGCGTCTCACCGATGCCGGTCGGTTGCTCGCGGACCACGCCGCGCGCATCCTGTCCCAGGTCGAGCTCGCGCAGGCCGATATCGAGGCGCAGCGCGGGCAGGTGGTGGGCGAGGTCAGGATCGGCGCGTTCCCGACGGCCGCCCGCGGGCTCTTCCCCGCGACCCTGACGTCGCTGCGCACGGGACACCCCGAACTACGTGTGCGCTCACGCGAGTTGGAGCCGGAGCGGGGGATCAGGGAAGTGGTCCGGGGTGACCTCGACCTCGCAGTCGTGCTCGACTGGAGCAACAAGCGGCTACCCGTGCCGGGCGGCCTCGCGCAGGTCCATCTGCTCGACGACGTCCCGGATGTCGCCATGCACGCCGACCATCCGCTGGCGGACCGGGCGGAGGTGGATCTCGAGGAGTTCGCCGAGGACGACTGGGTGTCCTGGCCGGAAGGCGAATTCTGTTACGAGTGGCTGATGTTCACGCTGCGCTCGAAGGGCTTCGAGCCGCGGATCGCGCACATGGCGGCGGAGCACCATACGCAGCTGGCGCTGATCGAGGCGGGGCTGGGGGTGTGCGTCACGCCCAGGCTGGGGCGCGGCTGGGTGCCTGAGGGGGTGCGGCTCGTGCCCGTACGGCAGCGGATGCGCAGGCACATCTATGTGGTGTGGCGGACGGACGCGGACCGCCGCCCGTCGATCAGGGCGGCGGTCGAGGCATTGCGCGAGGCCGCGGTCACGGTGGAGCGGTCAGAGGCCTGACGGCGCGGAGGCCTGATGACTCAGGGGCATGGCGGCTCGAAGGCCTGATGGCTCAGAGGCCAGACAGCTTCCTGAAGTCCCAGGACGCGATCGAGTCGGGGGTCAGCCGCAGCCACGCATGCCTGCCGTCGTGCGGCATCTCGTCCATCCCGAAGTTCTTCCACGCGAACAGCCTCTCCGGCACGTTCAGTTCGGGGCATGGCTCGCCGGTGCGCGGCGCCTCGCCCACGAAGACCGCGGTGCCGGACAGCTCCACGCCGCGCAACTCTCCGTACTCCTCGCCGTCGTCGACCACGACCGCGAGCCGCGGATCGTGCCGCAGCTGTGCCCAGCGGCGGCTGCGTGTAATGGAGTACAGCCACAGTGAGGTCCCGTCCCAGGCGAACCAGAGGGCGCTGATATGCGGGCGGCCGTCGGCGGACACGGTGGCCACCCGGCAGGTGCGCTGCTCAGCCAGGAATTCGTCCAGTTCGCCGGGCGTCATCATGATGCGACGGCCCCGGCGCTGTGTGACGGCCATGGGCGGCCCCCTCCTCGTAGCTGACGCCTTGGCTGACTGCGTGTCAGGAATCATGAAGGCTTCTCCTTCGTCGCGCAATGGCGGTTACTGTCCAGCTCGACCCGGTCACCACGGCGCTGCTCACCGTCGAATGCCAGCAAGGTGTGGTCGGTGAGGACAGCGCCCTGCCCGAACTCGCCGCGCAGGCACGCTCGTCCGGCGCGCTGTTCAGGATCGCCCGGCTGGTCGCGGGCGCTCACGAAGCCGGCGTACAGGTCCTGCACGCGGTGGCCGAGCGGCGTCCCGACGGGCGGGGCGCCAACCACAACGCGCTGCTGCGCAACCTCGGCTGCCGCACCCTCGTCGTCACCGGTGTCTCGGCGAACGTCGCCATCCCAACGCCGTCTTCGACGCGGTCAACCTCGGTTATACGGCGGTGGTTCCCAAGGACGCCATCGCGGGGGTGCCCGCCGACTACACCCCCGCGATGATCCGCAACACGCTCGCTCTGGTCGCCACGATCACCACGACGGACGATGTGCTCTCCTGCTGGAAGCGGCCGCGCCGTGCTAGGCGAGCTTGATCGTGTCTCCGTCCACGGTGATGGAAGCGGGCGGCAGCGGCGAGGTGGCGGGCCCCTGCTTGACGCTGCCGTCCGCGGCGTTGAACAGGCTGCCGTGACACGGGCAGTTGATGACGCCGTTGGCGACGTCCTTCACCGCGCAACCCTGGTGGGTGCACTTCGACGAGAACGCCTTGAACTCCCCGGCCTTCGGCTGCGTGACCACCACATCGCCGATGACCTTGCCGCCGCCCTCGGGGATGTCGGCGGTCTTTGCGAGCACTTTGCCCGCGTCGCCCGCTGCCTTCTGCCCGCCGTCGTCCGAGCCGCCGCACGCGGTCAGAGCGACGGTGAGACCGGCTCCGCCCACCGCGGCGACGACGGTACGGCGAGTCACGGTCCGTGACGGCCCCTGAGATCCGGTCATGCTGGCTCCCTTGCTTTCACGGTCCCTGGCCGGCCATTCAGCGGCCGGTTCTTGGTGTTGTACGCACTCGCACGCCGGAACGTTCACATCCTCAGGGATTTCTTGAGGAAGTCGATCTCGAGCAGCAGGAGGTTGCTCGCCTGGTCCTGCTGCGTGACCAGATGGGTAGCCCCGGAGAGCGGCAGCACACTGTGCGGGCGGCCCGCGGCCAGCAGCGCGGAGGAGAAGCGCAGCATGTGGGCGAGGACCACGTTGTCGTCGGCGACGCCGTGCACCAGCAGCAGCGGACGGGTCAGCTTGTGGGCGTACGGGATGAGCGAGCTGCGTTCGTAGTTCTCCGGCAGCACATCCGGGTGGCCGAGAAAGCGCTCCTCCCAGTGCGTGTCGTACAGCCTGCGGTCGGTCGGTGACGCGCCCGCGACGGCTGCGTGGAAGACGTCCGGGTGGTGCAGCACCGCGCCCGCCGCGAGATATCCGCCGTAGGACCAGCCGCGGATTGCCACCGCGTCCAGATCGAGACCGGGATCGCGGGCAGCCACCTCGTGCAGTGCGTCGATCTGGTCCTCGAGTACGGGTGTCAGCCGGTCGCCGTGGATGGCCTTCTCCCACGCCCGGCCCCGGCCGGGGGTGCCTCGTCCGTCCGTCACGAGCACGGCGAAGCCCTGCTCGGCGAACCACTGCGATACCGCCGTCCACCAGCCGCGCGCCCGCACCGCCAGCTGGACGCCGTGTCCGGAGTACGGGTTGAGGAGCACCGGCAGCTTCCCGGAGCCCGGCTCGTACCACGACGGGAGGTAGAGGTGGCTGCGCAGCTCGCGCTTGCCGAGGGTGAGAAACGCCGGTCGGGGCGTGACCAGAGGCTCCTCCGCCAGCACGGCGATCTGCCCGGCCGGCACACCGCCGCGCAGCACGGTCACCGTCCGGCCGTCGGGCGTCATGCTGTCCAGGACGACCGTGTCGCCGCCGACGGCGGCGGTGTGGACGCCGGGCCCTTCGCTGACCCGCACGAAGCCTTCGTCGGGCTCGTGGGACCAGACATGGATCTCGGTCGGCTCCTCGCTCGCCGTGAAGAAGACCCGTTCACCGACACTGCCGATGACCTCGCGCACCTCAAGTCCGGCCGGGGTGAAGACGTTCCTCATACGCAGACCCTGCGTGTCCTGACGGCACCACGGGACGACGGGCGTGCCCGACGGGAGGCGCAACGGTGTGCCCGGCATCAGGGCCACCCACGCGTCGTCGCGCGCGTGCCGCTGCATCTCGGTCGCCCCGGTATTCGGGTCCACGGCCAGGATGTACTCCGAGCGCTGGTCGCGGGTCTGCACCGAGATCAGCGGGCCATGGCTGTCCCAGCCCGCCGTCGTCACGTATTCGAATGCGGGGTCCGTCCAATCCGACACGAAGTGGTACTCGCTCGCCGCGGCCGGGATCCGGACCCTCACCCGGTCCCCCTCGAGCCGCACCACATGCACCGACAACTCGGCGTTCGCGGTACCCGCCGCCGGATACGGGATCGACCTCGGCGGCTTCGTCGGGTTCGCTGGATCGGCGATGTACCAGCGCTGCACCGGCGAGTTGTCGACGCGCGCGACCAGCAGGGCGTTCCCGTCCGGAGACCACCAGTGGCCGCGCTGCCGCCCGATCGACTCCGCCGAGACATGGTCGGTAAGCCCGTAGGTCACCTCGGGCGCCTCCGGCGCGGCCAGCAGCCGGTCATCGGACCCGTCGGTGCGTACGACACGCAGTTCGCCGCCGGTGACATACGCGACCGAGCCTCCGTCCGGAGACGGGCGCGGGTCGACCACTGGTCCTGCGGTCGCGATCCTGCGCGGCGCGCCGCCGTCCGTCCGTACGGTCCAGAGCTCGCCGCCCAGCGAGAAGGCCACGACCCGGACCTCGTCGTCGGTCGCGTACGACACCACACCCGATGACGTCTCCCTCGCGCGCTCCCTGCGGACCTTCTCCGCCTCGGGCACGTCCGCCCCGCCGCCCAGCGACAGCGGATCGGCGAGCAACCGCTCCTCGCCCTCCTCGTACAGCCACAGCCGGCTCACCGTGTCCGTGCCGCCGGTGCCGCGAACGAACAGCACGCGCGAGCCGTCCGGCGAGACGGTGAAGTGCTGGGGGACGCCGAGCGAGAAGCGCCTGGTGCGGGCGAACTGACTGGGAAATCCTTGGGTATCCATAGGGGATCCTTGTCATGGGTGAGGAGACCCTGACAAGCGGATATCCCGCGGTCACCCGACGCGCCCCGAAGTACTGTGGGGACGGAGGTCCTCGGGGCCGAAGGCCCGCTGCAACCCGCGGCCGCCACCGCCCCGGCCGAGTCCGGCGCAGAGGGCGGCCGCCACGACAACGACGGCCACGGCGATGATCACGGCAGTGAACATGGCTGCCCTGATCAGCAGAAGGAGAAGAATCCAGAGCAGCATGGCTGCGCCTCCACACGGCCACAGGGACATGTCCTGCGATCCGCGGGGGCTGGGCGAAGCGAAGGTGAAGGCTTTGCCCGGGGAATCCGGAGCACCACAGCCCTACGCCGTCGGTGTCAGTCAACGCCGGTCGGCGACCCCTGTCAACGTGCCGGAGTTGCTGGGGAGTTGTGCTAGGTGGTTGGGGCCGCTGGTGTCGACGGAGCCTCGGCAGGGGCTTCGGGCAGAACGCGCACGCCCCCGAGCGGCGCGGCCTCGCGAAGGGACCCAGGATGATCCAGGTGGGCGATATCCGCGACTGGCGCGGCCACGACGTCGTCGACCGCGACGGACACAAGACCGGCATGCTGGAAGCGATCTACGTGGACACCAGCACCGACGAGCCGGCTATGGCGACCGTCCAGATCCGTCTGCCCACCCGTCACCGCCTGGTCTTCGTACCGCTGGACGGCGCGACCGTAGGGCCGGGTCACGTCAGGGTCGCCCACGACAAGGCGTTGGTGAAGGAGTGCCCCTCGATCGGCACCGACGACGTCCTACCCGGTGAGGAGGAGGAACCGATCTTCCGCCACTACGGCCTCACCTACCAGCCGGGCACCGACGGTGAGCGGTAGCTCGCCCGGCGCTGAGCGCCCGCTCCTACGAAGGAGGCATCCGCCTCATGGTCCTGTTCCTTCTCGTGCTCGTTGTGGCCATCGTGCTGGGCATCATCTGAGTGGCCGTCGAGGGCATGCTCTATCTGCTCTCCACCGGCGTAGTGCTCCTCGTAGCCCGTGTGGCGTACCTCGCTGCTCGCTCCGTATTTTCACGCCGACACCCGGCCCGCTGACGCGCCGACTCACACCCTCTCCGCCGAGCACCGAACGTCGCCCGTGAGTACCGCCGGGTGGCCGCACGTCTGTTGCGCGTACCGACGCCCGCGGGAGAGTGCTCGTGCCGACGAGCGGCAGGGCGAAGACCGGTCCGGATGCCGGGTCGTGGTGCCAGGAACGGATTGGGATGATGCGCGGGGGCCTGCACCCTCTACCAGTAATGCCGTCGTCCGCGGACCGCGTGACCGAGCGATCCCAGGATCCACAGGACGGCTCCGATGACGAGCAGAATGACCCCGATGGTCCACAGGATGGCGATGTTGGCCAAGAAGCCGATGACGAGCAGGATGATTCCGAGGACGATCATGGTGTCCTCCCATCTCGCGGTGTAAATCTCCCTGCCTCGCTGGTCCCCGCCCGCTTTCGGGACAAACCTCTGCACGATGTTCGGATAATGGCCAGGCTGCTGCTGTACTGCGCCGCTTGGACGGCGACAGCGGTGCAGGCCGGCGAAACGGTCGCGGGGGAGGAACCGGAGCCTGGGATCAGCCCCACAGGCGGCGACGCACCACAGCGGGCATCCGCCGACAGCGGCGCACGCACCAGCAGCGCCTCGTCGCACGGCGCCTCCAGCGCGCGGCCCGTAATGCCGAGCGCGGTAGCGGGTCAAAGCCGCCGATGCGTGTGTCTGTCTTGCCGGTGAGCTGGTCGGCCACTGGCGGGTTCCACCGCCGTCACAAGAACGGCGACCGTCACCGGGCCGGGGCGTCAACTTCCGCCGCTGCGGTCCGCGCAGCATTTGCGGGCAGACGCTGCTCGCAGCAGCCGCCGAACGCCTCGGGCTGGTGAGCCGTTCGGGTCCTTTCCCGGCATTTCGCCCCGACGACTCCGTTCCCCCGCGGTTTGCTGTCGTGGTGCGGGGGAAATCCGACGCCGGGGCTCCCAGCCCGCCTGCGTACGCGGTCGCACCCTCGAGGAGATCGCCGAGGACAGTCGAGATAGGGGCCCAGGATGCATCGCGACAAGCTCGGGATCTACCTGAATGACCACCTGGCCGGTGCCACCTTCGGCATCGGGCTCGCCCGGCGCATCGCCCACCAGCACCGCCATTCGGCGCGCAGCGCCGACCTGGAGCGCATCTCCGACGAGATCGCCCAGGACCGGCAGACCCTGCTCGAACTCATGGACGCACTCGGGGTCCTCGCTCGCCGCTACAAGGTCTACGGTGGCTGGGCGGCCGAGAGGCTCGGGCGCCTGAAACCAAACGGCGTCCTGTACCGGCGCTCCGGGCTGAGCACGTTCATCGAGCTGGAGACCCTGCGGCTGGGAGTCGAGGGGAAGACCCTGATCTGGCGCACGCTGCTCGTCGTGGCCGCGGGTGAGCCCCGTCTGGATGAATCCCAGTTGCAAGATCTGCTGGACCGGGCGCGGGGCCAGATCGACACGCTCGAGAAGCTGCGCCTCACGGCAGCGGCGGCGGTCTTCTCCCCCGGAGTGCGCAGCGTGACCTCAGACAGCCCGTGAGACCGCGGCGACGTCGTCGACGGTGGTAGTCGACAGGCATACCGATGAAGCCTTCCGATGCCGCAGGCCGGTTCATCTCTCTTCAGACGGCTGCGCCATGTGATCCGTCATTCGCAGGTCGGGCGCGGAGGCGGTTCAACGAGGCTGGTCGCGTTCGCTGGGCTGCGCCGCCCTCGGTCACCAGTGGCCGACGCCGACGCCGGCCAACCCGACCAACACCACGCGGACTGGCCCGTCGACGACTCGCAAGCAGGGGCCGCCTCGACGTAGTCCGCGCCATCCGCGACGCCATCCGCCGCCGCGTCGAACGCGTCATGTCGGCCGTGCCAGATCCGTGCCGGACGGACCGGCAACCTACGGGCAACGAAGGCCGCTACGGCAGGGTGCCAAAGGACCGCCGGGAGCGAGGTGAATATCCAGGTCGGATTCCATCGCCTGAGCCAGCCGGGAAAGCAGCGGCAGCGTCGGAGTGGTGCCGCCCAGTTCTATACGCGAGATGCCCGGTGGGTGAGCCGGCCGGCGAGGCGGCACGGTCAGGCGACCCCGGTGCCCCGCAGCAGCAACAACGCCACGTCCACCACTGCCACGACGACCGCTGCCCCGAACGCTGCCCGCTCCCGGTGGCGGCCCAGCACCGTCCCCGCCACCGCGACCAGTCCGGCCACCCCGAGCGCCGCCACTCCCCACCTGCCGGGTGGTCCGGCGGGCCCCAGCGCCAGGACGGCGGACGCGGCCACCAGCGGCACCGGCAGCAGCAGCCGCGCGCCGTCCGGCCCCAGCCGGTGCGGCCATCCCCGTACGCCCGTCGCCAGATCCCCTCGGATATCCGGCAGCACATCACCCAGATGGGCGCCGACCCCCAGCAACGCCCCCGCGGCGACAACCCACCAGGCCGGCCACGGATGCCCTGGCAGACCCAGCGCCACGAACGCCGGAAGGCTCGCGAAACCCACCGCGTAGGGCGTCCAGGACCATGCTGTTGCTTTGAGCCGCAGGTCGTACCCCCATGCCGCCGCCACCCCGGCCAGGTGAACGGCGCCCGCCCACAGGCCACAGGCAAGCGACAGTGGCACGCACAGCACCAGCGCGACGTACGCGGCCACCCACACCTCCGTCACGCCGACCGCGCCGTCGACGACGGGTTTGCCCCGGCGGTCGGCGGCGATGTCCCGGCGCGCGTCGAACGCGTCGTTACACCAGCCGACGGACAACTGCCCAGTCATAACGGCGGCGCCGGTCAGGACACAACGCTCGACGCTCTGGCCGGCGGTCACGGCGAGCGCGGCCATCAGAGCAGTGACCACCACGACAGGCCCGGGGTGGCACGACCCGGCCAGGCCGCCCACCCTGCCGACCCACCGCGCGGTCGCGCCGCCGCCCGTTGACTGCTCGGGAGTGCTCACCCGGCCGATCGTAGGCGCCCCGGCCCCACCCGGCTGCAGCACTGCGCCCCGGAACGAAACGGCCGGACGGGCGACCGTTGGTGTCGAAGCCCCGGTCCGGGGAAGACGTGCGGAGCAAGCCACCCCCAGGAACAGGAACCGTATGACTCGGATCGCAGCCGTTCACGGTGCCCTCGCGCCGTACCGTCACGCCCAGTCCGAGATCACGGACATGGTGGCCCGCACCTGCCTCCCCGAGGGCACCGACCGCCGGGTCCTGGACCGGCTGCATCGCAGCGCGAAGGTCCGCTCGCGCCACATGACGCTGCCGCTCGAACGGTACGGGGAACTGGACGGATTCGGTGCCGCCAACGACGTCTTCATCGGCGCCGCCACCGAACTGGGCGCCAAGGCCGTCCGCGGCGCGCTGCACACCGCCGGTCTGTCCGCCGCCGACCTGGACCTGCTGTTATTCACCTCCGTCACCGGCATCGCCACCCCCTCGATCGACGCACGGCTGGCCGGCCGCCTCGGACTGCGGCCGGACGTCAAACGGCTGCCCCTGTTCGGCCTGGGCTGTGCCGGCGGCGCCGCCGGCCTGGCCCGTATGCACGACTACCTGCTGGGCCGGCCCGACCACGTGGCGGTGCTGCTGTCGGTCGAACTGTGCTCACTCACTTTCCAGCGCAACGACGCCTCCATGGCCAACTTGGTTGCCACCGGGCTGTTCGGCGACGGTGCCGCCGCGGTCGTCGCCTGCGGCGCGAACCACCCGGACCTGACCGTCGGCCCGACGATCGTGGACACCCGCAGCCACTTGTATCCGGACACCGAGCGCGTCATGGGCTGGGACATCAAGAACTCCGGATTCCAGGTCGTCCTCGACCCGAAGGTCCCCGATGTGGTGCGCCGTTACCTCGCCGACGATGTCGAGGGGTTCCTCGGCGACCACGGGCTTAAACCGAGGGACGTGACCGCCTGGGTGTGCCACCCCGGCGGCCCCAAGGTGCTGGAGGCCGTCACCGAGGCTCTCGACCTGCCCGAGGAGGCGCTGGACGTCACCTGGCGGCACCTGGCCGACGTAGGCAACCTGTCCTCGTCATCGGTGCTCCATGTACTGCGCGACACCCTGGCTGATCGCCGCCCGCCGCCGGGCACACCGGGTCTGCTGCTGGCGATGGGGCCCGGCTTCGCTTGCGAACTGGTCCTGCTGCGTTGGTAGTCACCGGACCGTCGAAGAACAATAAGACATAGGGCACAGGACATATGATCTGGTACGGAGTACTGGTGGCCGCCGTCGCCGCCGAGCGTGTCGCCGAACTCGTCGTCGCCCGCCGTAACGAGCGGTGGAGCACCGCCCGCGGCGCGACCATCGCCGGGCAGGGCCACTACCCGGCGATGGTCGCCCTCCACACCGGCCTGCTGGCCGGCTGCCTGGCCGAGGTGTGGCTGGCCGACCGGCCCTTCGTACCCGCCCTGGCCTGGCCGATGCTGGCCGTGCTGGTGGCCGCCCAGGCGTTGCGGTGGTGGTGCATCGGCACCCTGGGTCCTCGCTGGAACACCCGGGTGATCGTCGTACCCGGCCTGCCGCTCGTGACGGGCGGCCCCTACCGCTGGCTGCGGCATCCGAACTATGTGGCCGTCGTCGCGGAGGGCGTGGCCCTGCCGATGGTGCACACCGCCTGGGTCACTGCGGCCGCGTTCACGGTACTCAACGCCGCACTGCTCACCGTGCGCATCCGCTGCGAGAACCGGGCGCTGGCCGCCGCGGCCACCACCCCGACCGCGCCGGCGTGATCGACGTGCTGGTGGCCGGCGGTGGACCGGCCGGCCTGGCCGCCGCCATCCACGCCGCGCTCGCCGGTCTGGAGGCCGTCGTCGTCGAACCCCGGGCCGCACCCGTGGACAAGGCCTGTGGCGAAGGCGTCATGCCCGGCGGTGTCGCCGCACTGCGAGCGCTCGGTGTCGAGGTCACTGGCCGCGAACTGTGCGGCATCCGCTACCTGGACGGCGCCGTCCGCGCCGAGGCGGCCTTCCGCGACCGTAGGGGTCTGGGGATCCGCCGTACAGCACTGCACACCGCACTGCGCCAGCGTGCCCTGGGCCTCGGCGTGCGGATGCTGCTGGGCAAGGTCGGCGAGGTGCACCAGGACACGGACACCGTCACCGCCGCAGGCACCACGGCGCGTTGGCTGATCGCCGCCGACGGCCTGCACTCCCCACTGCGCCGCAGTCTGGGCCTGGAACTGCCGGGCCTTGCCCACGGCCGCTACGGACTGCGCCGGCACTACCGCGTCGAGCCGTGGACGGACTTCGTGGAGGTCCACTGGTCCGCGCACGGCGAGGCCTACGTGACACCGGTCGGCGACGACCTGGTCGGCGTCGCGGTCCTCAGCCGCAGCCGTCGCGGGTACGACGAGCACCTGGCCAACTTCCCGGCCCTCACAGCGTCGTTGCACGGCCCGGCCGCGACGGAGGTACGCGGCGCCGGACCGCTGCGGCAGCGGGTGCGGCGCAGAGTCGCCGGACGCGTCCTGCTCGTCGGCGACGCCGCGGGCTACGTGGATGCCCTCACGGGTGAGGGCATCGCCCTCGCGCTCGCGACGGCCGGGGCCGCCATCCGCTGCCTGGCCACCGGGCGGCCGGAGGACTACGAGCGGGCCTGGGCCCGGCTGACCCGGCGCCACCGGCTGCTGACCGGGGCCCTGCTGGCCGCGAGCCGCAGTCCCCGCACAGCCCGCCTCATCGTCCCTGCGGCGTCCCGCATGCCCCCGGTGTTCTCGACTGTGGTCCGCGCACTGCAGTAGTGGCCGCTCCGCCACCGCGGCCGGACGCCTCCCGACGGTCATGCCGGTCCCGGAGGCCGGGAACCCCGTTGCGGGGCCGATCAAAAAGGTAATGGGGGCGTCGAGCCATCAAGGGTCTGCTGGGGAGCCGGGGAGCGAGGTCCCCGGTCGCAACTCCCCAGATTCTCTCCAGGACTCATCAGGGGCCTGACGGAGGAAGCGGTGGTTCCGGCCACGCCGTGAATCCTGAAGTCCAGCTACCGGATAACCTGGGAAAATGCTTACAGAGGTCACAGCGACCCGCTATGTCACGCCCCTGCGTGAAGGCGGTTCCCTCCCCGGCATCGTCGAGGCCGACGATCTCGGTACGTACGTCATGAAGTTCACCGGCGCGGGACAGGGCCGCAAGACGCTGGTCGCCGAGGTCATCTGCGGGCAGCTCGGGCGGCGGCTGGGCCTGCGCGTGCCGGAGTTGGTCAGCATTCAGCTCGACCCGGTGATCGGTCTCGCCGAGCCCGACCAGGAGGTGCAGGAACTGCTGAAGGCGAGCGGCGGACTGAACCTCGGGATGGACTTCCTGCCAGGTTCGCTCGGCTTCGACCCGCTCGCCTACGAGGTGGAAGCGGCCGAGGCCGGCCGGGTCGTCTGGTTCGACGCTCTGATCAACAACGTCGACCGCTCCTGGCGCAACCCCAACATGCTGGTGTGGCACGGAGACCTGTGGCTGATCGACCACGGCGCGACCATGATCTGGCACCACAACTGGCCGGGCGCCGCTGCCTCCGCGGCCAAGCCGTACGACGCCTCCGACCATGCCCTCGCCCCCTTCGAGCCGGACGTCGAGGCGGCTGCCGCCGAGCTCGCGCCGCTGGTCACCGAGGAACTGCTGACCGACGTGGCCGCCGACGTTCCCGACGAGTGGCTGGTCGACGAGCCGGGCTTCGAGACCACCGACGCGCTGCGCCGCGCCTATGTCGAGGCGCTGCTGCCGCGCGCGGCGACGATCCACACCCGCATCACCCTGGGCGAGCCGACCAAGCACCGGCCGTCGCAGGCCCCCGGCTGGCTGACCGGGAAGGGCGGCGCGAAGTGAGCGAGCGCGATGTCTTCGAGTACGCACTGCTGCGCGTGGTTCCACGGGTCGAGCGCGGCGAGTGCTTCAACGCCGGTGTGGTGGTCTACTGCCGCGCCAAGTCCTTCGTTGCCGCCCGTACACATCTGGACGAGGGGAAACTCAGAGCGCTGGACCCGGGCGCCGATGTGACGGGTGTACGCGCCGCGCTGCACGCCGTCGAGGGCGTCTGCCGCGGCGGCGAGGACGCGGGCCAGGCGGCGCGCGACGACCCGGGCCGCCGCTTCCGATGGCTGATCGCGCCGCGCTCGACCGTCGTGCAGCCGGGCCCGGTGCACACCGGGCTGACCGCCGATCCGGAGGCAGAGTTGGAGCGGCTGCTGACGCTGCTGGTCCGCTAGGCACCCCGCTCAGTGACCCGGGGCACCCGGTGGGCCGTTGACACCGGGTGCCAGGGCTTCTAGCGTCACGTCTGCTGAAGGTACTAAGCGGTCGCTCATCCGGGGGCTCGTGGGACGTTACCGGGTGAACCGCATCCAAGGGCGAGGAGAACCAGCATGTCCACCACCGAGCAGCGCGTCGCCGTCGTGACCGGGGCGGCGCGCGGCATTGGCGCCGCCACCGCGGTACGGCTGGCGGCCGAGGGCCGCGCCGTAGCCGTACTCGACCTCGACGAGGCGGCCTGCAAGGACACCGTCGAGAAGATCACCGCGGCCGGCGGCAAGGCCCTCGCCGTCGGCTGCGACGTGTCCGACAGCGCCCAGGTGGAGGCAGCCGTCGCGCGCGTCGCCGCCGAACTCGGCGCGCCGACCATCCTCGTCAACAACGCGGGCGTGCTCCGCGACAACCTGCTCTTCAAGATGACCGAGTCCGACTGGGACACCGTGGTGAACGTGCACCTCAAGGGCGCGTTCCTGATGGCCAAGGCATGCCAGAAGTACATGGTGGACGCCGGATTCGGGCGTATCGTCTCGCTCTCCTCCAGCTCCGCGCTCGGCAACCGCGGCCAGGCCAACTACTCCGCCGTCAAGGCCGGTCTGCAGGGCTTCACCAAGACCCTCGCCAAGGAACTCGGCAAGTTCGGCATCACGGCCAACGCCGTCGCCCCCGGTTTCATCGTCACCGAGATGACGGCCCAGACAGCCGCCCGCGTCGGCATGGGCTTCGAGGAGTTCCAGGCCGCGGCCGCCACCCAGATCCCGGTCCAGCGCGTCGGCAGGCCCGACGACATTGCGGGGGCGATCGCCTTCTTCACGGGCGAGGACGCCGGCTTTGTCTCCGGCCAGGTCCTGTACGTGGCCGGCGGACCGCTCAACTGAACCGGGAGACGACGAACATGACCTCAGAGGTACAGGACAGCGGAAAAGTCGCCCTGATCACGGGCGGGAGCCGCGGCATCGGCTATGGCGTCGCCGAGGCGCTCGTCTCGCGTGGCGACCGGGTGTGCATCACCGGCCGTGGTGAGGACGCGCTCAAGGAGGCCGTGGAGCGGCTCGGCGCCGACCGCGTGATCAGTGTCGCCGGCAAGGCTCACGACGAGGCCCACCAGGCGGCCGCCGTCGAGCGCACCATGGAGGCCTTCGGCCGGGTCGACTTCCTGATCAACAACGCCGGTACGAATCCGGTCTTCGGGCCGATGGCGGATCTCGACCTGAATGTGGCGCGCAAGGTCTACGAGACCAACGTGATCTCGGCGCTCGGTTTCGCGCAGCAGACCTGGAAGGCCTGGCAGAAGGAGAACGGCGGTGCGATCGTGAACATCGCCTCTGTCGCGGGTATCTCCCCGTCGCCCTTCATCGGCGCGTACGGTATGAGCAAGGCGGCCATGGTCAATCTGACCCTGCAGCTGGCGCACGAGTTCGCGCCGGGAGTACGGGTCAACGCGATCGCCCCCGCGGTGATCAAGACGAAGTTCGCCGAAGCGTTGTACGAGGGCAGGGAGGCCGAGGCGGCCGCGGCCTACCCGCTGGCACGGCTCGGAATTCCGGAGGACATCGGGGGCGCGGCAGCGTTCCTCACGTCCGACCAGTCGGACTGGATCACCGGTCAGACGCTGGTGGTGGACGGCGGTATTTTCCTCAATGCCGGGGTCCACTGAGCACCCTGAGTCGTTTTGTAACTGAATGAGTCAAGTGCCCTGCCGGGCCAGAAGGTTGACCCGGCAGGGCGCTGCGGTATGGTCGGCCGACCCATGGCTGAACGAGGAGCGTGCACGTGTTCTACCGGACCTGTCTGCAGGCCGCTGCAGCCCTAGCGTCCATATCTCTGCTGGCCGGATGCAGTCTGTTCTCCAATGCGGACGCCGGGAGTGAGCAGAAGATTTCGGTCGGTACGACGAGTGAGCCCACCACGCTCGACCCCGCCGCCGCCTGGGACGGCTCATGGGAGTTGTACCGGAATGTTTTCCAGACGCTGCTGAGCTTCCCGGCCGGGAGCACCGTGCCGCAGTCCGACGCCGCGAAGACCTGCCGATTCATGGACGCGAGCAACAAGCTCTTTGAATGCGAACTGCGTGCCGGGCTGACCTTCTCCAACGGTGACAAGCTTGACGCGGCGGCCGTGAAGCACTCCATCGACCGGATCCAGAAGATCGATGTGCAGGGTGGCCCCAACGGTCTCCTCGGCTCCCTCAACAAGATCGAGACGGTCGGCGACCGCATCGTGAAATTCAGCCTCAAGACGCCGGACGCGACGTTCCCGTTCATCCTCGCCACGCCCGCGATGTCGATCGTCCCGCCCAAGGAGTACCCGGCGGACAGGCTCCGCGAGGACGGCAAGCTGACCGGCTCCGGGCCGTATGTCCTGAACTCGTACGAGAAGGGCAAAAAGTCTGAGCTGACCAAGAACTCCAACTACGATGGGTTCGCGAAGCGTAAGAACGATGCCGTCACCATCCGGTACTTCGGGGACTCCGACGCGATGGTCACAGCCCTGAAGAAGAAGGAGATCGACGCGATCTACCGCGGTCTGACCGCGCAGGAGGTCGTCGAGCTGCAGCAGGGGAAGCCCGAGACCGATCACCTCCAGCTCGTCGAGACGGTCGGCGCCGACATTCGCTACCTGGTCTTCAACTCCAAGGACCCGATGGCGGGCAAGCTCGCGGTGCGGCGTGCGATCGCCCAGGTCGTCGACCGCGGTGCGCTTGTCGGCGAGGTCTACAAGGGCACGGCGGAGCCGCTGTACTCCATGGTTCCCAAGGGCATCGTCGGCCACACCACGGAGTTCTTCGACCGCTACGGTGAGCCGGACGTGGACAAGGCGAGGAAGATCCTCAAGGACGCGGGTATCACCGAGCCGGTGCCGCTGACCTTCTGGTACACCACCGACCGCTACGGCTCCGGCACCGCGCTGGAGTTCGCCGAGCTCAAGCGGCAGCTGGATGCCTCCGGCCTGTTCAAGATCACGGTGCAGGGCAAGCCCGAGAAGGAGTTCCAGCAGGGCTACAAGGCGGGTCAGTACCCCGTCTTCGGCCGCGGCTGGTTCCCCGACTTCCCGGACCCGGACAACTTCATCGCGCCGTTCGTCGGCTCGAAGAACGTGCTCAACACTCCGTACGAGAACAGGGAGATCACCGACGAGCTGCTGCCCGCGTCCCGGCGCCAGAGCGACCGCAGTGCGGTCACCCAGCAGTTCGAGCGGGCGCAGGAGATCCTCGTCGACGAAGTCCGTCTGCTGCCGCTGTGGCAGGGCAAGCTGTACGTCGCCTCCAGCGACGAGATCGGCGGTGGCGAGCGCGCCCTCGACCCGCAGACGGTCATGCAGATGTGGGAGCTGTACCGCAAGGCCAGCTGGTAGCCGCGATTGTCAGTGGCCGCAGGTAGGTTCTGTGGTCGATAACTGATCGCATACCGGAGGTTGTTGACGTGACCGACACCGACATGCTGCCCGAGTCCTGGCGCGACGTCCTCGGCGAAGAGCTCCACAAGCCCTACTTCAAGGAGCTCACCGAATTCGTCGAGGAGGAGCGGGCGCGTGGGCCGGTCTACCCGCCGCGCGAAGAGGTGTTCGCCGCGCTCGACGCCACTCCGTACGACCGCGTCAAGGTCTTGATCCTCGGCCAGGACCCGTACCACGGAGAGGGGCAGGGGCACGGCCTCTGCTTCTCCGTGCGGCCGGGCGTCAAGACCCCGCCCTCCCTGCGGAACATCTACAAGGAGATGGAGGCGGAGCTCGGCCACCCCGTCCCGGACAACGGCTATCTGATGCCGTGGGCCGAGCAGGGCGTGCTGCTGCTCAACGCCGTGCTGACGGTGCGGGCAGGCGAGGCCAACTCCCACAAGGGCAAGGGGTGGGAGAAGGTGACGGACGCGGTGATCCGCGCCCTGGCCTCGCGGCCCGATCCCGCGGTGTTCGTCCTGTGGGGCAATTACGCACAGAAGAAGCTGCCCTTGATCGACGAGACGCGTCATGCGGTGGTCAAGGGCGCGCACCCCTCGCCGCTCTCGGCGAAGAAGTTCTTCGGCTCTCATCCCTTCACACAGATCAACGAGGCGGTGGCGGCCCAGGGGCACGAGCCCATCGACTGGCGGATTGGGAACCTCGGCTGAGCACCTCGGCCGAGGTTCGCGCACCCGGCTGACAGGCTCGGGCCCGCGCCCGAGCCTGTGCGGCATTGTCCGTGGCGGCGGCTAGCGTCGTGACCGGTGGATGGTCGCAATTGGCCGCACGGACGTGGGAGGCCGCAGTGATGGAGCAGCAGGAGGCGTCGGAGGACGCCGTCATGACCCGCATCGGGCAAGCGGTCATGTTGCTGCACGGCGGTGACCGCGAGGAGGCGCGCAATCGCTTCGGCGCGCTCTGGTCGGAGCTCGGCGAGGCCGGTGATCCCCTCCACCGCTGCACTCTGGCGCACTACATGGCCGACGCCCAGGACGACGCCGGCGACGAGCTCGCCTGGGATCTGCGGGCGCTGGCGGCGGCGGAAGGGCTGAGCGCCGAGCGGCTGGCCCGGCACGAGGCGACGCTCGCCGTGCGGGCCTTCTACCCCTCGCTCCATCTCAACCTCGCCGCCGACTATGTGAAGCTCGAGCGCCCGGAGCCCGCGCGCGCCCACCTCGACCGGGCGCGCGCGGCGACGGACGCTCTGGGAGACGACGGATACGGAAACGGCATCCGGGTGGCGATCGACCGGCTGGAGCGCCGACTGACCAGCGAGTGAGGCTGGAGCGCCGAGCGAGGCTCAACTCCCGTAGGCCTCCCGGCAGATCCGGGACTCGGGGCTTCCTGTCTGCCAGCGGCCGTAGCTCTCGCCCAGGTCGCAGACGTCCGGTCGGCCGGCCGGGGACGGCGGGGTAGGTGGCTCGGCGGTCCGGGGCTTGGGTGGCCGGGACGTCGGTGGCGGGGACTTTGGCCGCTCGCTCGGCACGTGACGGGCGGCGGGATCCGGCAGCGAAGGGGGAGCGGCGGTTTCGGCCGAGGGTGAGGTCAGAGGCGGGGGCGCCAGGACTTCGCGGGCCGGTCTCTGCACGATCTGCGGCTCCACGGCCTGCGCCGGGCGGCCGCTGTGGGACGGGGGTGCGGGCACGGGCTGCGGCTCCACGGCCATACAGCCGGACACGGCCCAGACGGCTACCCCTGCCAGGACCTTTGTGGTTTTTGGTCGGTGCACCCGCGCAACTCTGCTGTGCGGGGGGCACGTTCACAGTCGTACGGGCACACAATGGCCCGCACGGGTGACCCCGGTCAGCCTCCGGTCAGTCGCCCGTCGCGCCGTCGATCCGCTCACGGATCAGATCTGCGTGGCCGTTGTGACGCGCGTACTCCTCGAGTCGGTGCCCTCACGTTCGCACTCCTGTCCCTGGCGAGCAGCGCAGAGTTGGCGCCGGACTGGTTCCTGGGCCTGGCCTGCGGCGTCGGCGGGCTGATCGGCGGCTACCTCGGGGCCCGCCTCCAGCCCCACCTCCCCGAGACGGTTCTGCGGCTCCTTCTTGGCACGCTGGCCGCCGCACTCGGCACCCTCTACGTGCTGCAGACCGTCTGCTGTGTGACATCGACCGCGCGGCCCGGCGGCGACCTGGGCCCGGGCCTTGCCGGGTAAGCCGCGCAGCGCCTGCCGCGCACCACGGGCATCGTCCGCGAGGCCGCTGATGCCCCTGACCAGCCTCCCCCGTCGTGGGGCGCGACGCCCCGGTCTCCGCCGTCTCCCGGCTCGGACCGGTCTCGTTCTGCGGACCTTCGACGGCACCGCCGACTGGCGGCCGCCGCAGTGCACGTATGCTGCCGGAGCGCAGGACGTACACGACGTACACCAAGGACAACCGGAAGAGCGCCAAGGGAGGCACCTGTGAAGGTCGGCTGCATCGGGCTCGGCGATATCGCGCAGAAGGCCTATCTGCCCGTGCTCACCACCCTGCCCGGGGTCGAACTGCATCTGCAGACCCGAACTCCCGCCACCCTGGCGCGGATCGCCGAGACCCATCACATCCCCGCCGAACGGTGCCACACCAGCCTCGACTCACTGCTCGCGCAGGACCTGGACGCCGCCTTTGTGCACGCCCCGACGTCCGTGCACGCCGAGATCGTCACCCGGCTGCTCGAAGTGGGCGTCGCGACGTATGTCGACAAGCCGCTCGCGTACGAACTGGCCGACTCGGAGCGGCTGGTGAACCTCGCCGAGGAGCGCGGCACCAGCCTCGCCGTCGGCTTCAACCGCCGTCTCGCGCCCGGCTACGCCCAGTGCGTCGAGCATCCGCGGGATCTGATCCTGATGCAGAAGAACCGCGTGGGCCTCGCCGAGGATCCGCGCACCCTCGTCCTCGACGACTTCATCCACGTCGTCGACACCCTGCGCTTCCTCCTCCCTGGACCGGTCGACCACACCGACGTACGGGCCCGGATCGTCGACGGCCTGATGCACCACGTCGTGCTGCAACTGTCCGGCGACGGCTTCACTGCGATCGGCATGATGAACCGCATGAGCGGCTCCACCGAGGAGATCCTCGAAGTGTCGGGCCAGGACACCAAGCGCGAGGTCCGCAATCTCGCGGAGATCGTGGACCACAAGGGCCAGCCGAGCCTGCGGCGGCGCGGTGACTGGGTGCCGGTCGCCCGCCAGCGCGGCATCGAGCAGTCGGTGCTGACCTTCCTCGACGCCGTACGCGCCGGAAAGCTCCTCAGCGCGCAGGACGCGCTGCGGACCCATGAGCTGTGTGAACGGGTGGTTCGGCAAGCCCTGGAGCAGGCCGCCTGAGGGACCGGGCACCCTCGGTCGCGCAGAGCGCGGCGAGGACGGCGAGCGCGCCGTATACCGGCCAGTCGCCGAATCTGACGTACAGGGTTGTGCCGCGGGCGAGCGGGATGTCGTAGACCGCCGCGGTGCTGCTGTCCGTGCCCAGCAGGCCGCCGACCCGTCCGCCGTCCGGCCCGTACACCGCGCTGACGCCGGTGAGCGTGGCATGCACCATCGGCCGCCCGCTCTCGGCCGCCCGCAGCGCCGCCAGCGAGGCGTGCTGCTCCGGCGCCCAGCTCCCCTGGAACGACGAGGTCGCCGACTGGGCGATCAGCAGCTGCGCGCCGTCCCGGGTAAGCCGTCGGCTCATGTCGGGGAACGCCGACTCGAAGCAGACCAGCGGGCCCACCCGCAGTCCGCCGTCGCCGGGCAGCACCATGATCACCGGGCGGCTGCCGCGCAGCCGGTCCTCGCCCGCGGCCTTGCCCACCGAGGTCGCCCAGCCGAGCACCGCGCGGGCCGGGACATACTCACCGAAGGGGACCAGCCGCATCTTGTCGTAGCGGTCCCCGGTCGGGCCCTGTGGGCCCACGAGGACCGAGCTCTTGAAGATCCCGGCCGGGCCCGTGCGGCCCGCGCGCCGGGCGTCCACATTGACCAGCATTTCGGCCCCGACCTCGCGCGAGAGCACCGCCAGACGAGCGGCCAGCTCGGGGCGCTCGCGCAGATCCGCGCCGACACTGCTCTCGCCCCAGACCACCAGATCGAGGTCCTGCCCGGCCAGTTCGCGGGTCAGCTCCTCGCTGCGGTCGAAGCGGCGCTCGACACTCTCCATGCCGTTCACGACTCCCGGCTGGACGACCGCAATACGCGCCCGCCCCGACTGCCCTGGCTGCGGGACCCACATCCAGACCGCTGCGGTGGTGAGCGCGCATATGAGGCCGCCACCCACCGCGGCCGTACGGGCGTACGGCAGCGCTATCAGCACGGTGATCGCCGTGTTGACGGCCAGCACCAGCAGACTCACCAGCCACACACCACCCACCGAGGCGAGCCGCAGGGCGGGGGAGACCTCCCACTGGCTCGCCCCGAGCAGACCCCAAGGTCCGCCGAGCCCCTCCCAGGACCGGGCCAGTTCGATCATCAGCCAGCCGGAAGGGACGACCGCGAGGGCCGCGGCCGCACGCACCGGCGACGGCGTCCCGCCGAGGAGCGACCACACGAGCCACCCCCAGGGCCCCCACATCAGTCCAAGGAGCGCGGCAAGCACGACGATGAAGACATGCAGGCTCGGCATCAGCCAGTGGTGTACGGCGATCACGAAGCCGATGCCGCCCAGCCAGCCCTCGACCGCCGCACGGCGGCCCGTCGGCGCGGACCGCACAAGCAGCATCCACGGCACCAGCGCTGCATACGCGAACCACCACAGCGAGGGCTCGGGAAAGGCGAGCGCGGGCAGCGCACCGGCAGCCACCGCGGCCGCGCCGCGCCACCGAGGGGACGACAGAGCCCGCCGCGCGAACGGCTGCCTCTCGCGCCGCTCCCCACGCTCGTGCCCTTCGTGCCCCTCCAGCCCCTCCCGCCGCTTCGGCCGGCCGACCGGAATCCGCATGCCGCGCCTCCTCATGCTGCCTCGAAGGGCCCGCGAGCACTGTCCCCTCCAGTGTGCGGGAGCGGGACCTGCACCGACAGGCCACCCAGGGCGTCAGCCGCCGTCGAGAGCCCCCGCGGCCCGCCGCCACTTCTCGTGGATCACCACGGTCCGCAGCCGCCAGCCCGCGTCCGTACGCAGCAGACTGAACGCGTATCGGCCGCCGGAGAAGAAGTCGTCTCCCGACTCGAGACGCATCGGGTTCACATAGTCGGCCTGCACCTCCGCACGGTCGCCCGGATAGCCGCCCAGGTCCTGAATGTGCAGCCGCCGGTTGACGATGAGGTGCTGTCGCACCGGAAAGAGCCGCAGCGTCTGAGCCAGCCAGTCGGCGACTTCGGCGGCTGGGCCCTCGATCCCGCCCGAGCTGCGGTAGTCGGCGCGCCCCTCCCGCGCGAACAGCGCCCGGTAGGCGCTCCAGTCGGCATCGTCCACGGCCACCGCGTAACTGGTGACCAATTCGTCGATGGACAGCCGGTCCATCACGGTCGCTAGATCTACGCGCTGCGTCATCGGGTCAGTTTCGGGCAGCGAGCGCCTGACGCCAAGAGCTGTGCACGCCAGTCACCCGCTCTTCACCCGCTCTTGGTCAGCAAACGGTCGATCTCCGTCAGTTCGGCGTCCGAGAAGCCGGGCGCGTCGAGCGCCCCCAGGTTCTGTTCCAGCTGACGGACGCTGCTCGCGCCGACGAGTACGGAGGTGACGCGGCTGTCCCGCAGCAGCCACGCAAGCGCCATCTGGGCGAGCGTCTGGCCGCGCTCCCGGGCCAGCGCATCCAGGGCCCGCAGCAGTTCTCGCCGCTCGTCGGTCAGGACGTCGCGCGTCAGATAGCGTCCGGCCGCCATCCGCGAGTCCGCAGGGACCCCGGTGAGGTAGCGGTCCGTCAACTGCCCCTGCGCGAGCGGCGAGAACGCGACGAGACCGGCTCCGGCGGTCTCGGAGGCCGCCAGCAGTCCGTCCTCGATCCGGCGTTCGAGCAGCGAGTACGGATGCTGATTGACCAGCAGGGGAGTGCCGAGCTCCGCCAGGATCGCGGCGGCCTGCCCCGTCCGGGCCGGGCTGTAGTTCGAGAGACCGGCGTACAGAGCCTTTCCCTGGCGTACGGCGGTCTCCAGCGCGCCCATCGTCTCCTCGAGGGGAGTGTCCGGGTCCGGCCGGTGCGAGTAGAAGACATCGACGTACTCCACGCCGAGCCGGCGCAGCGACTGGTCGAGGCTCGCCAGCAGATGCTTGCGCGAACCCCACTCGCCGTACGGTCCCGCCCACATCTCATTGCCGGCTTTTGTGGCGATGAACAGCTCGTCGCGGTACGGCCGGAAGTCGGCCCGGAAGTGCTCGCCGAAGTTCGCCTCGGCCGAGCCGAAGGGCCTGCCGTAATTGTTCGCCAGGTCGATGTGCGTCACACCGAGGTCGAACGCCCTGCGCAGCACGGCCCGTTGGGTCTCCAGTGGACTGGTGTCGCCGAAGTTGTGCCACAGCCCCAGGGAGATCTCCGGCAGCCGGACCCCGCTGTTACCGCAGCGGCGGTACCGCATGCCCGCGTACCGGTCCTCGTCGGCGACGTACGTCATCTGCCCAGCTCTCCTCCGCCGTGGGACGGGCCCGCCGGAGCGCGGACCCGCTGACCTTGCGTTTCACCCGCCATACTGCCCGCATGCGCATCGACTACGATCCCGCCCAGCCGTCAGCCAGGTGGTGGGCAATCCAGTGGCGGGCTGGAGCGCCGGTTCTGCGATGACGGGCGGCTACCGCGAATCGTCCGAGGCATGGGCCGGGTTGCTGCAGGACTGGGCTCGTCGGGGCATGCGGTCTTCGGGTCCTGGCCGTGGGGGACGGGGCGCTCGGTTTCTGGAACGCGCTGAACGAGGTCTTCCCCGACACCGCCACGCGGAGCGTCCGCGCGTCGATTACAGGGGAGGTAATGAGGAGACGCGCATCCACCATCCGGTGGTGGTGAGATGACCCTGTCGTACACGACTCTGAAGCCGCCGGACGATCACGAGCGGTCGATCGTCACCCACCACGCGGAGCCCCGCTCGCCGTCGGCGCAAGCGCTGCGGCTGGAGCGCGGACGAGCACCCCGAATCCCCTGTCGCGAAGTGACGAGAGGTGAGGCCGGGTCCTCGCCTGGAGGCGCCTCCCCGAAAAGTGAGCGCCCATTTCAGCGACCGGTCCGCAGCGCCGGGCGCTGCCTGCCCCGGACGCCGTGCGAAGCCCGGCACCACCGGAATGCGCTCCCCGCACGTCGCCCC
>NZ_JBSFMS010000046.1:0-50344 GCF_053599675.1 Streptomyces sp. NPDC000880
ACCGTCGTCGGCCCGCCCTCCGGCGAGTCCAGGACGAACAGCCCGTCCACTTCGTGCAATGCAGAGTGCAGGGTGCTGCGTTCGGCGCGAGCGCCTCAGTCGCGCGGGCGGCGGAACCACTCGGCGGTCGCGCTCTTGGACGCGAACACCACCAGCAGGATCGCCACGATGAAGGTGATGATGCCGACCGGGATGGTGAAGATGCCGCTGATGATGGCGAAGGCGCCGTAGACGATGGAGCAGACGCGGACGCCGTTGGCGCCGCTGGCGTACTTCAGCGCCAGCACCAAACCGAGCGCGGCGAACACCAGGGAGAGCACCAGCAAGAAGCCGATGACGCCCTTGCCGAAGTTGGCGAACGTCTCAGCGTCGGTCCCGCTCACACCGGCGTCGGCGGTGGCCTTGTCGAGCTGCGACATGGTGTAGCCGTAGATACCAGCGACCACGACCTGGCAGACGACGATCACGTACAGGAAGATGCGGGCAGCCTTGGTGATACCGGGCATCTCGGTCGATCCGACCGGGAAGCCGCCGGCGCCGTACGGCTGGACCGGCGGGGCCTGGGGGTAGCCGTAACCGGGCTGCTGCGGCTGGCCCTGCTGGGGGTAGCCGTAGCCCGGCTGCTGCGGCTGGCCCTGCGGCTGGCCGTAAGGATTGTTCGGGTCGCCGAAGCTCATGACGGGTTTCCTCCGTTGAAAGTGCGGGGACGACGCGGTCCGCGCGGAGGAACGTCACGAGATCAGCGGTTTGCCCCCCAACACTGCCGCGGTACTGCGCCGTTTATCGTCGTCTTAAGGTCGACATTTTGTCCAGTCGGGGACCGCATGTGTTGTGCAAGTGCAACCTCACATTGCCCTTGTGGGAGGCCTGGAGGCGGCTCGAAGGCGGTCCGGTGGCGGCCCCGTGGCGGCCCGAATTGGAACCGGGGCGGGTCCATCCGCGAGGATGGGGCCATGACTGCCCAGATTCTCGATGGCAAGGCCACCGCAGCTGCGATCAAGTCCGATCTGACCGCCCGCGTGGCGACCCTCAAGGAACGGGGTATCACCCCGGGCCTCGGAACCCTGCTCGTCGGGGACGACCCGGGCAGCCGCTGGTACGTAAATGGCAAGCACCGCGACTGCGCGGAGGTCGGCATCGCGTCGATCCAGCGCGAACTGCCGGACACCGCCACACAGGAGGAGATCGAGGCGGTCGTCCGCGAGCTCAACGACAACCCCGAGTGCACGGGCTATATCGTCCAACTCCCGCTCCCCAAGGGCATCGACGCCAACCGTGTGCTGGAGCTGATGGACCCGGCCAAGGACGCGGACGGGCTGCACCCGATGAGCCTGGGCAGGCTGGTGCTGGGCGTGGAGGCGCCGCTGCCGTGCACTCCGTACGGGATCATCCAGCTGCTCCGTCACCACGGCGTCGAGATCAAGGGCGCGCACATCGTGGTCGTGGGGCGCGGCATCACCGTCGGCCGTTCGATCCCGCTGCTGCTGACCCGTAAGTCCGAGAACGCGACCGTGACGCAGTGCCACACCGGCACCCGCGATCTGGGCATGCACCTGCGGCAGGCCGACATCATCGTGTCGGCGGCCGGGGTACGGCACATCATCAAGCCGGAGGACGTCAAGCCGGGCGCGGCCGTACTCGACGTCGGCGTCAGCCGCGACGAGAACGGCAAGATCGCCGGAGACGTGCACCCGGGCGTCGCCGAGGTGGCCGGCTGGATCTCACCGAACCCGGGCGGCGTCGGCCCGATGACCCGCGCGCAGCTGCTGGTCAACGTCGTCGAGGCGGCCGAACGCGCCGTCGCTGCCGCGGGCTGACCGGGGAAGGCTGAGCCCATGGGCGCACGCACGAACGACGAAGCCGGGGCGGACGACCGCGGTGCGGCTGCGCCGCTCACGGAGGGCGCGGTCCCCGCCGCCGGCAGCGCAGGGGCCACCGCATCGGCAGCGGAGGCCGAGGTGAACGCGGGCGCGGCCCCCGAGCGGAGGGTTCACGGCCGCACAGGCCGTAACGCTGACGAACAGGATGCCGGCCAGGATGCCGGCGAACCGGCTGCCGCCCCCGAGCCGGGGGCGGAGGACCGGCCCTTCCGCGCCGCCGACCGCATGACGGCGCCCCAGCCGGGGGCTGACGGCCACACCGCCGGGAACGCCGATGGCCGGGCCGCCACCGAACCGGCGGCAACCACCGCCGCCGACGGCCGGGACGCCACGGAACCGGCACTGGCCCCCCACGCCGAGGGCCGGACCCGCCCCCACCACAAGCGCACCGCCCCCGACGTCGGAGCCGCCGTCGCCGCCGCGCTCGCCGAGGCCGTGCACCCACGGCCCGTCCGCCCGGACGCCGGCGACGGGGGCGGCGCCGAGGCGCGTGCCGCGGATGCGGGGCACACCCCCGACGCCTCCCCGGACCATCGGACCGAGCAACCCGCCGCACCCGGCAAGGCCTCCTCCCGGCGGCCGCCATCCCTCACCCGGGACACCGCCCGGCCCGAAGGCGGCGGGCGGGCCGCTCCTGTTGGGGCTCCCGCGCCCGCGCGGCAGTGGCCGCTGCTCACGGTGCTGGCGCTCACCGGGCTCGGCCTCGTGATCGTCGGCACCCACGCCTTCGCCGACGCCTTCCGCGTCGGCACCATCCTCATCGGCGTCGCCCTGCTCACCGGAGCCGTGCTGCGCCGGATGCTGCCCTCCGTGGGCATGCTCGCGGTGCGCTCCCGTTTCACCGACATGGTCACGTACGGAGTGCTCGGCACCGTGATCGTCCTGCTCGCGCTGGTGACGCAGCCGAAGCCGTGGCTGGACGTTCCGTTCCTGGAGGACGCCGTTCACTTCACCGTGCGTTAGCCCGCTCTGGCCCACCCCGTCGAGTATCTTGACGACGAGAGACCGCAACATCACTGACGTCGCTGACATCGCCGACCCAGCCGCAGCGTGAGAGGGATGTTCCACCTCATGGCCAAGATCAAGGTTGCCAACCCCGTCGTCGAGCTCGACGGCGACGAGATGACCCGCATCATCTGGTCCTTCATCAAGGACAAGCTGATCCTGCCGTACGTCGATGTCGAGCTGAAGTACTTCGACCTGGGTATCGAGAACCGCGACGCCACCGGCGACCAGGTGACCGTCGACGCCGCCAACGCCATCAAGAAGTACGGCGTCGGCGTCAAGTGCGCCACGATCACGCCCGACGAGGCGCGGGTCGACGAGTTCAACCTCAAAGCGATGTACCGCTCGCCGAACGGCACCATCCGCAACATCCTCGGCGGCGTGATCTTCCGCGAGCCGATCATCATGGAGAACGTGCCGCGGCTCGTCCCGGGCTGGACCAAGCCGATCGTCGTCGGCCGTCACGCCTTCGGCGACCAGTACCGCGCCACCGACCTGAAGGTCCCCGGCCCGGGCACGCTCACCATGACCTTCACCCCGAAGGACGGCTCCGAGCCGATCGAGCTCGAGGTCCACGAGTTCCCGGGCGCCGGTGTCGCGCTCGCCATGTACAACCACGACGATTCGATCCGCGACTTTGCGCGAGCCTCGTTCCGGTACGGCCTGGCCCGTGAGTACCCGGTCTACATGTCCACGAAGAACACGATCCTCAAGAAGTACGACGGTCGCTTCAAGGACATCTTCCAGGAGATCTTCGACGCCGAGTTCAGGGCCGAGTTCGACGCCAAGGGCCTGACCTACGAGCACCGCCTGATCGACGACATGGTCGCCGCGGCGCTCAAGTGGGAGGGTGGCTACGTCTGGGCGTGCAAAAACTACGACGGCGACGTCCAGTCCGACGTCGTCGCGCAGGGCTTCGGCTCACTGGGCCTGATGACCTCGGTCCTGATGTCCCCCGACGGCAAGACCGTCGAGGCCGAGGCCGCGCACGGCACGGTCACCCGCCACTACCGCCGGCACCAGCAGGGCAAGGCGACCTCGACCAATCCGATCGCGTCGATCTTCGCCTGGACCCGTGGTCTCGCCCACCGCGGAAAGCTGGACAACACCCCCGAGGTCACCAGGTTCGCGGAGACCCTGGAGCAGGTCTGCATCGAGACCGTCGAGGCCGGCCGGATGACGAAGGACCTGGCGCTGCTGATCTCCAAGGACGCGCCGTGGCTGACCACGGAGCAGTTCCTGGACGTGCTCGACGCCAACCTGCAGAAAAAGATGGCGTCCGGCTGATCGAGGCACTCCCGCCTGCTCGAGGCGCTTCCGCTGATCGAGGTGCTCCCGCCCATGAAGCGGCGCCGGGTCCGGTGCAAAAGTACGGCGCCCGTCCTCTCCCCCGAGGGAGGACGGGCGCCGTCGTGTTTCAAGAGTCATGCACGCGCCAAGCGCGGACAAGGGACGGCAGAGGCCTGTGGCATGGAAGTGACCATTCCGCCATGGTGTGGTCGTTGCGCTACGGGCGGGGCGGTTGCGCTATGGGCGGGGCGCACGACGGGGCGTGCAGTCCATCGTGAATGCTCCCGTGCACGCCGATAACAGGAACTGACATCCTGGGCCTGCGCATCCCATTGGGTAGTCCGTTCGGGGGAAAAGGGGACAAGGGGGGAAGCACATGCCTCGTTGGAAGGCACTGCCGGAGGAGCTCGACCCGCAGGTCCGGGAGTTCGCCAGTCAGCTGCGCCGGCTTGTCGACCGCAGCCGGCTGAGCATCGCCGCCGTCGCGGACCGCACCGGATACAGCAAGACGTCGTGGGAGCGGTATCTGAACGGGCGGCTGCTCGCGCCCAAGGGCGCGATCGTCGCGCTGGCTGAGGTGACCGGGACGAACACAGGCCATCTGATCACCATGTGGGAGCTCGCGGAGCGCGCCTGGAGCCGTTCCGAGATGCGCCACGACATGACGATGGAAGCGATACGGATCTCCCAGGCGCGGGCGGCGCTCGGGGAGTTCGGCCCGGCGCAGGCGGTCGTCCCGGCAGGCCGCTCGGACGGCCGGACGTCCGAGCCCGCGTCTGCGCCCGCGGAACCGAGCGGCCGGGAGCAGCCGCAGCGTCCGTCTCCCTACGTGCCCACGCAGAGCGGTCCCGGCCACCCCGCGCCAGCGACCGCGCCGCTGGGCGCCGTACCCACCCCCGACCACCAGGGAGGCGGCAAGCGCAAGGTCGTCATGTTCCTCGCCGGTGTCGTCGGAGCGCTGCTGGTGATCGCTGCCGCTGTGCTCCTGACCGACCTCGGCGGGGACGGTACCGACGGCAAGCCCGTCGCCAAGCCTCCGCCGGCAACCCCGACCACCAGCAGTCCGCAACTGCCCGCGGGTGTGAAGTGCGGCGGCAAGGACTGCACGGGCCAGGACCCGGAAGCGACGGGCTGCGGCGGCGAGTTGGCCAAGACCGTCTCCTCCGCGACAGTTGGCAGGACCTTCGTCGAGGTCCGCTACAGCAAGACCTGCCAGGCGGCCTGGGCCCGTATCACCCAGGCGGCCCCCGGCGACACGGTGCAAGTCAGCGTGGCCGGCAAGGGAGCGCAGAAGGGGCTGGTGAACGCGGACAACGACGCGTACACCCCGATGACCGTGGTGGCCGCGCCGGCCGAGGCCAAGGCCTGCGCGACGCTCAAGACGGGGGTCACTGGCTGCACCGGGGGGCAGTGAGCCGCGCCACAAGGGGGCGGGGGAGTACGCGATCGCGGGTCGGATAGCCTGACGCTGGATGTCTCTTCACGTCAAGATTTCGAATGTCCGTTCAGACCGTCCGTTCAGAACGTTCGGAGCGTACGTTCAAAAACGTACGGAACCGGCGCGAAGAGCTGTCCAGCACCAGGGGCACGGACCCCTACCGCCAGCTGTCTTACGGAGATCGCCATGACCCGCACTCCCGTCAACGTCACCGTGACCGGCGCGGCCGGCCAGATCGGCTACGCGCTGCTCTTCCGCATCGCCTCCGGCCACCTGCTCGGCGCGGATGTGCCGGTCAAGCTGCGCCTTCTCGAAATCCCGCAGGGCCTCAAGGCCGCCGAGGGCACCGCGATGGAGCTCGACGACTGTGCCTTCCCGCTGCTGCGCGGCATCGACATCACCGACGACCCGAACGTCGCCTTCGACGGCGCGAACGTAGCCCTGCTCGTAGGCGCCCGTCCGCGGACCAAGGGTATGGAGCGCGGTGACCTCCTCTCCGCCAACGGTGGCATCTTCAAGCCGCAGGGCAAGGCCATCAACGACAACGCCGCGGACGACATCAAGGTCCTCGTCGTCGGAAACCCGGCCAACACCAACGCCCTGATCGCACAGGCAGCCGCGCCGGACGTACCGGCGGAGCGCTTCACCGCGATGACCCGCCTCGACCACAACCGCGCGATCTCGCAGCTCGCCCGGAAGACCGGCGTCGCCGTCACCGACATCAAGCGCCTCACCATCTGGGGCAACCACTCGGCGACCCAGTACCCGGACATCTTCCACGCGGAGATCGCCGGCAAGAACGCCGCCGAGGTCGTCAATGACGAGGCGTGGCTGGCCGACACCTTCATCCCGACCGTCGCCAAGCGCGGCGCCGCGATCATCGAGGCCCGCGGCGCGTCCTCGGCAGCGTCGGCCGCGAATGCCGCGCTCGACCACGTCTACACCTGGGTGAACGGCACCGCCGAGGGCAACTGGACCTCCATGGGCATTCCGTCGGACGGCTCGTACGGCGTGCCGGAGGGCCTGATCTCGTCCTTCCCGGTCACCACGAAGGACGGCAAGTACGAGATCGTCCAGGGCCTGGACATCAACGACTTCTCGCGTGCGCGGATCGACGCGTCGGTGAAGGAGCTGGAGGAGGAGCGCGCGGCGGTTCGCGAGCTCGGCCTCATCTGATCCGTACGCCTCACGTACGCACGCAGCACCGCCCCCGGCAGCCGACTGGCCGCCGGGGGCGTTTTGTGCCGGTGGCCATCGCGAGGAGCTGGAGACGGTCAGACGTTCGATGATGCAGGATGAGCCGCATGCGTCTGGACGTCGACCGTGCCGCCGTTGGGGAGCCCGGCGCTGATCCGGCCGGTGTCCTGGCGCTGCGGCAGGTCGTGGTGTCCGAAGTAGCCGGCCACCACGCGCCGTGCCGAGCCGCCCAGCAGGCCCGCGCCGGTCAGCAGAACGCGCGGCAAGGTGATGGCGTCGGGTTCGGCCCGCGGGACCTGAGGGTCGTCCGGGATCATTGAGCGCTCCGCATCGCATCTCATAAGACCGGAGTATGTCTGCCCCACCGCCGCGCAGTGATGCGGGCCACTTTGAGACAGGTAACGCGCATGCTTTCCGAACCCTTGGGCATGCGATCCGTCCGCTGGCTATCACCAGCGAGGAACATAACGGGAACGGAAGGTCAAACGCGACGTGTCGGCACAACAGACCATCCACGTGGGCGGAGAGTGGCGCGCAGCCGCCTCCGGCGCCGCGCGCGAGATACTCGACCCCGCTGACGCGACCGTCATGGCCGTCGTGGCGGAGGGCGGGGTCGAGGACACCGACGCCGCGATCGCCGCCGCGCGGGCGGCATTCGATCAGGGGGAGTGGCCCCGCACGCCGGTGGCCGAGCGGGCGGCTCTGCTGCGGCGGGTTGCGGACCTGCTGCAGCGCAACCGGGAAGCGCTCGGGCTGCTGGAGAGCCGGGATGCCGGGAAGACAGTCGAGGAAGGCCGCGTCGACGTCGACTGCGTGAGTGACGCCTTCCGTTACTTCGCCGACCTCGTCATGAACGAGAGCGGCGGACGGGTTGTCGACGCCGGGTCCGACGACATACACAGCGTGGTGGTGCATGAACCCGTCGGAGTCTGCGCCCTGATCACGCCATGGAACTACCCACTCCTGCAAGCGAGTTGGAAGATTGCCCCGGCACTGGCCGCGGGCAATACTTTTGTGATCAAACCGAGTGAGATCACTCCGCTGACGACCGTCGAGCTGATCCAGCTCCTCGAGGAGGCGGGGCTGCCCGCCGGTGTGGCGAACATCGTGACCGGCGCGGGCGACCCTGTAGGGGCCAGGCTCGCCGAGCATCCCGATGTGGACCTCGTCTCCTTCACCGGCGGGCTCGCCAGCGGTACGAAGGTGATGCGCGCCGCCGCAGACAGCGTCAAGAAGGTCGCCCTCGAACTCGGCGGCAAGAATCCCAATGTCGTCTTCGCTGATGGGTGTGAAAGCGATGAGGGCTTTGATACCGCTGTGGATCAGGCTCTCAACGCCGCCTTCATTCACAGCGGGCAGGTCTGCTCCGCCGGGTCGCGGCTCATCATCGAAGAGTCGCTGCGCGAGCGCTTCGTCGGCGAACTGGCCCGCCGGGCCGAGAACATCCGCCTCGGCCGCGGCACCGACTCGGGTGTGGAGTGCGGGCCCCTCGTATCGCAGCAGCAGCTCGCGAAGACCGAGGGATACGTCGCCTCGGCCCTGGCCGAGGGCGCGGTGCTGCGGGCCGGCGGGCGCAGGCCCGAAGGTGAGGGATACGAGGGGTACTTCTACCGGCCCACCGTCCTCGACCAGTGCCACCGCGGGATGCGCGTAGTACGCGAAGAGGTCTTCGGACCCGTCCTGACCGTCGAGACGTTCCGTACGGAGGACGAGGCCGTCGCCCTCGCCAACGACACCGAGTACGGGCTGGCCGGCGCCGTATGGACCGCCGATCCCGGACGGGCGCGGCGCGTCGCCGGGCAGCTGCGGCACGGGACCGTCTGGATCAACGACTTCCACCCCTACCTCCCGCAGGCGGAGTGGGGCGGATTCGGGAAGAGCGGCATCGGGCGCGAGCTGGGGCCCGCCGGGCTCGCCGAGTACCGAGAGGCCAAGCACATCTACCAGAACCTCGCCCCCCGTCCCGTGCGCTGGTTTGCAGGCTGATCAGGAGACCAAACACATGACTACGTACGACTATGTCGTCGTCGGGGGCGGCACCGCCGGATCGGTCATTGCCTCCCGGCTCACCGAGAACCCGGACGTCACCGTCGCCGTCATCGAAGGCGGGCCGAGCGACGTCGGCCGGGACGACGTGCTGACCCTGCGGCGCTGGATGGGGCTGCTCGGCGGCGAACTCGACTACGACTACCCCACCACCGAGCAGCCCCGCGGCAACTCCCACATCCGGCACAGCCGCGCCCGGGTGCTCGGCGGCTGCTCGTCCCACAACACCCTCATCGCCTTCCGGCCGCTGCCGTCCGACTGGGACGAGTGGGCGGCCGCGGGGGCCGAGGGCTGGGACGCGGCCGCGATGGACCCGTACTTCGACCGGCTGCGGAACAACATCGTGCCGGTCGACGAGGCCGACCGTAACGCCATCGCCCGCGACTTCGTCGACGCCGCCCAGGCCGCGCTCGCCGTCCCGCGCGTCGAGGGCTTCAACAAGAAGCCGTTCCACGAGGGCGTCGGCTTCTTCGACCTCGCGTACCACCCGGAGAACAACAAGCGGTCCTCCGCCTCGGTCGCGTATCTCCACCCCTTCCTGGACCGGCCGAACCTCCATATAGCGCTGGAGACGTGGGCGTACAAACTGGAACTGGAGGCTCCCCTTACCTCCGGCAGCCCGAACCCCAGGGCGACCGGCGTACGCGTCCGTACGAAGGACGGCGAGGAGCGGCTCGTCCAGGCGCGGCGCGAAGTCCTCGTCTGCGCGGGCGCGGTGGACACGCCACGGCTGCTGCTGCACTCCGGCATCGGGCCCCGCGCCGACCTGGAAGAACTCGGCATTCCTGTCGTACACGATCTGCCGGGCGTCGGGGAGAACCTCCTCGACCACCCCGAGTCGGTGATCGTCTGGGAGACGCACGGGCCGATCCCCGAGAACTCGGCGATGGACAGCGACGCGGGCCTGTTCGTACGGCGCGATCCGGACACCCAAGGGCCCGATCTGATGTTCCACTTCTACCAAATCCCGTTCACCGACAACCCGGAGCGCCTCGGCTATGAGCGGCCCGCGCACGGGGTGTCGATGACGCCCAACATCCCCAAGCCGCGCAGCCGCGGCCGCCTCTACCTGACCAGCGCGGATCCGGATGTAAAGCCTGCGTTGGACTTCCGTTACTTCACGGACGAGGACGACTACGACGGCCGTACGCTCGTCGACGGGATCAAGCTCGCCCGCGAGATCGCGACGGCTCAGCCGCTGGCGGGCTGGCTGAAGAGGGAGGTCTGCCCGGGACCGGAGGTCACCTCGGACGAGGCGATCGGCGAGTACGCGCGCAAGGTCGCGCACACCGTGTACCACCCCGCCGGAACCTGCCGAATGGGTGCCTGGGCAGATCAACTTGCCGTAGTGTCACCGGACTTGAAAGTCCGGGGCATCGAAAGCATCCGCATTGCCGACGCGTCCGTCTTTCCGACGATGCCCGCCGTCAACCCGATGATCGGGGTCCTGATGGTGGGCGAGAAGTGCGCGGAGCTGCTGTCCGCGGCTTACGAAGAGAGGTGCCTGGCCCGATGAAGTCCAAGACCGAAACTCTGGATACTGCCCACAAGGCCGTGGACGACGGTGCCGCGCCGCCCGTCTTCTCCGTACAAAACCTGTGGAAGGTCTTCGGCCCGAAGGCCGACCGCATCCCCGGCAACGCCGAACTGGGCGCGCTCACCCCGGCCGAGCTGCGCGAGCGCACCGGCTGCACGGCAGCCGTGCGCGATGTGTCCTTCGATGTGCGCAAGGGCGAGGTCTTCGTCGTCATGGGCCTCTCCGGCTCCGGCAAGTCGACGCTCGTACGCTGCCTGACCCGCCTGATCGAGCCGACGTCCGGGGCGGTCGCCATCGACGGCGAGGACGTGCTGTCCATGGACACGGCGCGACTGCGCGAACTGCGTCGCCACCGTGCGTCCATGGTCTTCCAGCACTTCGGCCTGCTGCCGCACCGCTCGGTGATCGACAACGTCGCGTACGGACTCGAGATCCAGGGCCTGGGCAAGGCCGCGCGCCGCTCCCGGGCGGCGGACGTCGTCGCGAAGGTCGGCCTTCAGGGCCTCGAGCACCGCAGGCCCGGCCAGTTGTCCGGCGGTCAGCAGCAGCGCGTCGGCCTTGCGCGGGCGCTCGCCGTCGACCCCGAAGTGATGCTCTTCGACGAGCCGTTCAGCGCGCTGGACCCGCTGATCCGCCGCGATATGCAGGAGGAGGTCATCCGGCTGCACCGCGAAGAGGGCCGCACGATGATCTTCATCACGCACGATCTGAGCGAGGCGCTGAAGCTGGGCGACCGTATCGCGCTGATGCGGGACGGCCGGATCGTGCAGCTGGGCACGCCGGAGGAGATCGTGGGCTCGCCCGCCGACGACTACGTACGGGACTTCGTCCGCGATGTCCCGCGCGAGCAGGTGATGACGGTGCGTACGGCGATGCGCCCGGCGGCGGACGCGGACGAGGCGGAATCGGGCGCGGCGATCGCCCCCGGCGCGACGGTCTTCGAGGCGATCGAGGCGGTGGCCCGCAGCGGCAGCCCCGCGCGCGTGATGCAGGACGGCCGCTGCGTGGGGGTGGTCGACCACGCGGGGCTGCTGGCTGTGGTTGCCGGCGTGGACCGGGGCGCCGATACGGACGGGGCAATGGACAAGGCAGTCGTCGCATGACGGCCGTCGTCACCGCCCCCGCCAAGGAAGTGGCCGCACCCGAACCCGTGCTGCGCGCCCTGCTGCGCCGCCGTGTCCACCGCAAGTTGCTGCTGCTCGGCGTTGCCGCGCTCGTGCTCATACCTGTCGGGATCGTCCTGTGGGGCAGCGGCAGTTGGCCCGCCCAGCTGACCGTCGACGTCTCCGGGCCCCTCGACGACGCCAATCAGTGGGTCGTCGACAACCGCGACACCCACCCCCTCTTCCTCTACTTCCTCCTCCACCTCTCCAACACCGCCACCGACGCGGTCGATGCCGTCTACCAGTTCCTGGACGCCATGGGCTGGCTGGGCGTCCTCGCCGCCGGTGTGCTGTTCGCCTGGCGGGCCGCCGGGCTCGGACGGCGCGGGGTGAAGGTAGCGGCGACCGCCCTCGGGGCCTTCGCCGTGTGCGGGCTGCTCGGGATGTGGGACGCCATGCTGCTGACCATCGCGCTGATGGTCGTCGCAGTCGCCGTCGCGGCGCTGCTCGGCGTGCTGATCGGGCTCGCGGCCGGGCTGTCCCGCCGGGTCGACCGGGCGCTGCGGCCGGTGCTCGACACCATGCAGGTGCTGCCCGCGTTCGCGTACCTGCTGCCGTTCGTGCTGGTCTTCGGCACCGGCACGCCCGCCGCGCTGTTCTGCACGGTCATCTACGCCGCCCCGCCCATGGCCCGCCTGACGGCACTCGGGCTGCGCGGCGCCGACCCCGCCGTGCTCGAAGCGTCCGCATCGCTCGGCGCGAGCGCATGGCAGCGACTGCGGACCGCCCGGCTGCCGCTCGCCCGCAAGCAGATGCTCCTCGGCCTCAACCAGACGATCATGATGGCGCTCTCGATGGTCGTCATCGCGGCCCTTGTCGGAGCCGGCGGACTCGGTGAGGAGGTCTACTCGGCGCTCTCCACCGTCGACGTCGGCAAGGCACTCGCCGCGGGCATCCCGATCGTGCTGATCGCCGTCTGGCTGGACCGTACGACCGCGGCGGCCGGCGACCGTATCGGTGAGAGCTCACCCGGCGGCGGGCTGCTGCACGGCCGCTCCGCCTGGGCGCTGATGTTCGCTTGCGTCGTGGCCGCGGCGTTTGCCCGGCGGGCCGTCGGCAGCGCATGGCCGGAGGGCTGGACGTATGACATCTCCACGCCCGTCAACAAGGCGCAGGAGTGGATCACCGAGAACCTCACCTTCACCGAGACCTGGTCGCGCGAGTTCACGCTGTGGATCCTCAACCCCCTGCGTGACGCCCTGATCTGGCTCCCCTGGTGGTCGCTCCTGCTGCTCGTCGCGGCCCTCGCCTGGCTGGTCGGCACCTGGGCGACCGCTCTGACCGCCACGCTCTCGATGGCGGCGATCGGCGTACTCGGGGTCTGGGGCAAGTCCCTCGACACGCTCTCCCAGGTGCTCGCGGCGCTCGTGCTCACGCTGGCGCTCGGCGTCCTCGCGGGCATTCTGTCTGCGCGGGCCGGGCGTCTGGAGCGCTGGCTGCGGCCGGTCCTGGACGCCATGCAGACGATGCCGCAGTTCGTGTATCTCATCCCGGTGGTCGCGCTGTTCGGCGTGACCCGGGCATCCGCGATCATCGCCGCCGTCGTGTACGCGCTGCCCGCTGTCGTGCGCATCACCACCCAGGGCCTGCGCGAGGTCGACCCGGCCGCGCTCGAGGCATCCCGCTCGCTGGGCGCGTCGACCCGCCAGCAACTCCTCCACGTCCAGCTGCCGCTGGCCCGCCCGGCACTGCAGCTCGCCGTCAACCAGGGCGTCGTGCTGGTGCTCGCGGTGGTCGTCGTCGGCGGCCTGGTCGGCGGCGGGGCGCTGGGCTACGACGTCGTGAAGGGCCTCTCCCGGGGCGAGATGGGCATCGGCATGACGGCCGGAGTCGCGATCGTCTGCCTCGGTCTCGTACTGGACCGGATCACCCAGCCCGCCACCCGCAAGACCGACTGAACCCTTCCTTCGATTCACAGGAGCACCATGCGCACCCTCCGTACCACCACGGCTGTCGTCAGCGCCCTTGGCGTTCTCACCCTCAGCGCGTGCGGCGCCGCCGAGACCGGCAAGACCAACGAGGCCGGCGGCGCCAAGACCGTGAAGCTGACCGTCCCCTCCTGGGTCGGCGCCCAGGCCAACACGTCCGTCGCCGCGTACATCCTGGAGAAGGAGCTGGGCTACACCGTCAAGACCCAGCAGATGGGCGAGGTCCTCGCCTGGGACGCGCTCTCCAAGGGCGACATTGACGCGATCATGGAGGACTGGGGTCACCCCAAGGAGGAGAAGCAGTACGTCACGACCAAGAAGACCGTCGTCAAGGGCGGCGGCCTCGGCGTGACCGGGCACATCGGCTGGTTCGTGCCGAAGTACTTCGCGGACGCGCACCCCGATGTCACGGACTACAAGAACCTCAACAAGTACGCCAAGGAGTTCAAGACCGCGGAGAGCGGTGACAAGGGCGAGATCCTGGAGGGCTCCCCGGACTACGTCACCAACGACGACGCGATCATCAAGAACCTGAAGCTCAACTTCAAGACCAACTACTCGGGCTCCGAGGCCGCGCAGATCACCGCGATCAAGAAGTACGCGCAGGAGAAGAAGCCGTTCCTGACGTACTGGTGGACCCCGCAGTGGCTGAACGCCCAGGTCGACATGGTCGAGGTCAAGCTGCCGGAGTACAAGGCGGGTTGTGACGCCGACCCGAAGGCTGTCGCCTGCGCGTACCCGAATACGCCGCTGCAGAAGTTCCTCAACGCGGACTTCGCGAAGAACGGCGGCGAGGCGGCGGAGTTCCTGAAGAACTTCAAGTGGACGACCGAGCAGCAGAACGAGGTCGCGCTGATGATCGCCGGCGAGAAGATGTCGCCGGAGGCGGCTGCCGAGAAGTGGGTCAAGGCGAACGAGGCGACGTGGAAGGCCTGGCTTCCCAAGAAGTAGCCTGCGGCTCGTGACGGACGGGGACGCTCACCGAACGCGCGGTACGGGCGACGGCCGCGAACATCTCGTCGGCGGGTGTCTGCCCGTCCTCGTAGCCGAGCGCAGCCGCGACCCCGGCGCTCGGGCTCGCGAGAGCAGGGAAGCCGGCGTCCGCGAAGGTTGGGCGGGGGCGCTGGACGCGCCGGGCCGGGCGCTGCCGTGAGCCTGCGGTGGCTTGCCAGGGGGCGGTTTCCCGGCCCGGGCGAAAATCAAGCCCCTCCCGCCGAGGAGCGGGGTCTGGGGCGGGGCCCCAGCTACGGGATGGGGGTACCTCCCAGGCGAAGCTCTGGGGGAGGGCTGGTAGGGGAACAGCCCCGCTCAGGGGGCCGCAGCCTCGGGTGCCTCCGAAGCCGCCGGCGGCTCACCGAACCGGGCCAGTGCCAGTGCCCCCGCCACCGCCACCGCGAAGCCCGCCACGGCCAGCCAGGCCAGGCCCTCGCGGGTCCGGTCGCCCAGCCACACCACGCCCACCAGCGCCGGGCCGATCGTCTCGCCGAGCACCATGCCCGCCGTGGCCGTCGTCACCGAGCCGCGCTGCAGGGCGGAGGTGAGCAGCAGGAACGCCGCACCGCCGCCGAGCAGCAGCGCGTACAGCGCAGGGTTGGCCAGCACATCGGGCAGCGCCACCGAGTCGATCAGCCGGACCGCGACCTCGACCACGCCGAAGCCGAAGCCCGCGCCGAGGCCCAGCACCAGGGCGCGCGGTTTGTCGGGGAGGCGGCCCGCGGCCGCTCCGACGAGGAGGACGGCGAGCGCGACGCCGAGCATGGCCCAGCGCAGGGCGGCGGATCCGGCACGGTCGCCCTCCGCGCCCGAGGCGAGACCCAGCATCGCGAGCCCCGCGCAGACCACGGCGACCGCGCCCCACTCCGTCCCGCTCAGGCGGACAGGGAGCAGGCGCGCGGCGACAACGGCGGTCACCGCGAGGCTGGCGGCGAGCGCCGCGCCGACCGCGTAGATGGGAATGGAGCGCAGGGCGACGATCTGGAGGGCGAAACCGAGGCCGTCCAGGGCGAGTCCGGCCACATAACGCCACTGACGCAGCGCGCGCAGCAGCAGCGCCGGGTCGACGCCGGAGCCGGTGCCCGGCTCTGCGGCGCGGGCGGCGATGGCCTGGAGGACGGAGGCCGTGCCGTAGCAGACCGCGGAACCGAGCGCACAGATCATCCCGAAGAGCACAAAGCGACTGTAGATGAGGAGGGTTGGCGGACCGGGTTTACCGGCGGGCGAGGCGGCCCTCCAGTCTGTCCGGCGGTTCACTGGCTCGGCAGTTGCCTGGCACTGGCTTGATTCGAACGGGGGCGACCGGCTGATGGCGCGACGCAGGCTGAGGTCGAGCACGGTGGTGCTCGGCGGTACGGGGTGCTCGCGGCGACGATCACGTCCTGCGGCTCGGAGCCGGACAGGCGGTGCGTCGACCCGGTGACCCGGGAGAAGCTGCCCAGTTACGAGTGCGACGACAGCAGCCGCAGCGGCACCGCCCGTGGTTCGTACTACTGCTACGGCGGCCAGGTCAACGGCGGCAAGGTCGAGGACGGCAGCTTCGACAAGACAACGGTCGACCGCGGCGGCTCCGGCTCGGGCGGCAGCTGAGCGGGCCCTGCCTGATGAAGCGTCACACCATCGAACCACGGCCCGGCTGGCAGAAGATCGTTGAGGAGCAGGGCCTCGTCTATCCGCTCACCCGCTACCCGGACGAATCGCTGCGTCCGTACTGGGACGAGAGCGCGTACTACGAGGACCTGATGACCGTCGCGTATCTGCGCGAGACGGCCGAACAGGCCGGGCTCACCACCGAGGCACTCTCCGTCGAACAGATCGGCTGGGACAGGCTGTCCGGACGCTTCGTCGACGACCGGCTGCGCTTCATACGCAGCTGCTTCAGGCTCTATCCGTGGGAGTGGCTGGTCACCGATCGCTTCGGGGCCCACGTCCTCGACACTCTGGACAACGGCGGCGGCACCGGAACCACCTGCTGGGTCGAGCCCGCCTGGAAGATGCTGCTCTCCAACAAGGCGCTGCTGGCGATCCTCTGGGAGCTCAACCCGGGCCACCCGAACCTGCTGCCCGCCCATCTCGACGGCCCGTGCGAACTCGCCGCCGAGCGGGGTATGTTGCCAAGCCCCTGCTCGGCCGCGAGGGCGCGGACGTCACGATCCACGAGCCGGGCGCCGGTGCCGTACTGCGTGAAGAGCCGTGCTGCTACCAGGAATTGGCACCGCTGCCCGACTTCGAGGGCAAGCGCGTGGTGCTCGGCGCATGGGTCGTCGAGGGCGAGGCGGCGGGGCTCGGCATCAGGGAGTCGGCGGGGCTGGTCACGGACGAGCACGCCCGCTTCCTGCCCCACGTCATCCTCTGCTCCCAGACGGGATCTACTCGCCCAGGACGGCCCTCAGCTGGTCCAGGCCCCAGTCCAGGTCCTCCTTGCTGATCACCAGCGGCGGTGCGATCCGGATCGTGGAGCCGTGGGTGTCCTTGACCAGGACCCCGCGGTCCATCAGCTTCTCCGAGATCTCCCGGCCGGTGCCGTGGCTCGGCACGATGTCGACCCCCGCCCACAGCCCGCGGCCGCGTACCGCCTCGACCGCGCCGCCGCCGGCGCCGGTCAGCAGGCCAAGCTCGTGGTGGAGGTGCTCACCCAGCTCGGTGGCGCGCTGCTGGAACTCGCCGCTGCGCAGCATCGCGATGACCTCCAGGGCGACCGCGCAGGCGAGCGGATTGCCGCCGAAGGTCGAGCCGTGCTCACCGGGACGGTACACGCCGAGTACCGCGTTGGAGGAGACGACCGCCGACACCGGAACGACGCCGCCGCCCAGCGCCTTGCCCAGCACATACATGTCCGGCACGACGCCCTCGTGCTCGCAGGCGAAGGTCTTGCCGGTCCTTCCGAGGCCCGACTGGATCTCGTCCGCGATGAAGAGGACGTTCCGCTCGCGGGTCAGCCGCCGTACGCCCGCGAGATACCCGGCCGGCGGCACCAGCACCCCGGCCTCTCCCTGGATCGGCTCCAGCAGCACGGCCACGGTGTTCTCGGTGAGCGCGGCGTCCATCGCGGTCAAGTCCCCGTACGGAACGATCTCGAATCCCGGGGTGTACGGACCGAAGTCCGCCCGTGCCTCCTGGTCCGTGGAGAAGCTGATCACCGTCGTCGTGCGGCCGTGGAAGTTGTTGGCCGCGACGACGATCTTCGCCATGTTGTCCGGGACGCCCTTGACCCGGTAACCCCACTTCCGGGCGGTCTTCACGGCGGTCTCCACCGCCTCCGCCCCGGTGTTCATCGGCAGCACCATCTCCATGCCGCACAACTCGGCGAGCTGCGCACAGAAGTCGGCGAACCGGTCGTGGTGGAAGGCGCGGGAGGTGAGGGTGACTCTCTCCAGCTGCGCCTTGGCGGCGTCGATCAGCCGGCGGTTTCCGTGGCCGAAATTGAGCGCCGAGTACCCGGCGAGCATGTCGAGGTAGCGACGCCCCTCGACATCGGTCATCCACGCGCCGTCGGCCGAGGCGACGACGACGGGGAGCGGGTGGTAGGTGTGCGCGCTGTGCGCCTCCGCGGAGGCAATGGCACTCTCCGATGCAGACACGGGATCTCCGTTCAAGTAGAGACAAGGTATCCGGCCGGGGCGGGGTGATGCCCCTGTTTCTATCGTCGCTCGCATGGTGGACGAAGAAACCTTGCTGTGGGGTGTGGCCGCTAGGCTGGACACTACGCACGGCGACTGGCGTACGGGGAAGTGACCCCGAGGGAACCGCGCGCGGAAGATCACACGAGGTGCCGCCCGCCTGGGCACCCCGGGACCCGTCCCGTGTGGTGCCGCTCGCCCCCTGCCTCAGGCGGGAGGACCCCCGAGTTGCACCCCGGGACACGTCCCGCGTGGTGCGGCCCGCGCCCTCCGTCTCCGGCGAGGATGCCGAGCCGACCCCGGGACCACGACAGAGCAACGGATCGCCCCGGAGGACACCATGACTCTTCCCCTGCAGCACCCCGCACTCTCCGCCGCCGACCCCGAACTGGCAGCCCTCATCGGCGCCGAGGAACAGCTTCAGGCCGACACCCTCCGGCTGATTCCCAGCGAGAACTACGTCTCCAGGGCCGTTCTGGAAGCCTCCGGCACCGTGCTGCAGAACAAGTACAGCGAGGGCTACCCCGGCCGCCGCTACTACGAGGGCCAGCAGAACATCGACCAGGTCGAGCGGCTCGCCATCGCCCGCGCCAAGGCCCTCTTCGGCGTCGAGCACGCCAATGTCCAGCCTTACTCCGGCTCCCCGGCCAACCTCGCCGTCTATCTCGCCTTCGCCGAGCCCGGCGACACCGTGATGGGCATGGCCCTGCCGATGGGCGGCCACCTCACTCACGGCTGGGGCGTCTCCGCCACCGGCAAGTGGTTCCGCGGCGTCCAGTACGGCGTACGCCAGGACACCGGCCTCATCGACTTCGACGAGGTGCGCGAACTCGCCCTCAAGGAGCGGCCGAAGATCATTTTTTGCGGCGGCACCGCGCTGCCCCGCACCATCGACTTCGCGGCGTTCGCGGAGATCGCCCGTGAGTCCGGCGCCGTCCTGGTCGCCGATGTCGCGCACATCGCCGGTCTGATCGCGGGCGGCGCGCACCCCTCGCCGGTGCCGCACGCGGACGTGATCTCCACGACCACCCACAAGACCCTGCGCGGGCCGCGCGGCGCGATGCTCATGTCCCGAGAGGAACACGCCAAGGCAATCGACAAGGCGGTGTTCCCCGGCCTCCAGGGCGGCCCGCACAACCAGACCACGGCCGCTATCGCGGTCGCCCTGCACGAGGCGTCCCAGCCCTCCTTCCGCAGCTACGCCCAGTCGGTCGTCGCCAACGCCAAGGCGCTCGCCGACGAGCTCCTCGCCCGCGGCTTCGACCTCGTCTCCGGCGGCACCGACAACCACCTGATCCTGATGGACCTCACCCCCAAGGACGTGCCCGGCAAGGTGGCGGCGAAGGCCCTCGACCGGGCCGGGATCGTCGTCAACTACAACACCGTCCCCTACGACCCGAGGAAGCCCTTCGACCCCTCGGGCGTCCGCATCGGCACCCCCTCCCTCACCTCCCGCGGTCTCGGTACTGAGCACATGGCCGCCGTCGCCGACTGGATCGACCGGGGCGTGACCGCGGCCGGCGCGGGCGACGAGGACTCGCTGGCCGCGATTCGCGCCGAGGTCGCGGCTCTGATGGCCGAGTACCCCGCGCCCGGACTGACCGCCTAGTGCGGTGACGGGTGACCGGTGACACGTGACCGGTGACACGTGACCGGTGACACGTGACCGGTGGTCGGGGACCGCGACGGCTGACCGGGTCCGGTCGGCAGCCGGTTCGCGTCCGCCCGCCCGCTTCAGGTTCCACCCCGCCGCTGCCAGTTTCAGCGCGTCGATTCCGCGATCTCCTTGGCGCGCAGCAACTGAGCCACTCCCTCCAGCCGCAGCGTCGTCCGCTCGTCCGCCGCCGTCCACAGCAGCGTCGGGCCCGCCGTCCGCTCAGCCTGCGTCCATCCCTCGCCGTGGGCGTCAGTCATCCCGAACCGCAGCAGATGCGGTTCGGCGAACCACAGCCCCTTCCCGCCGCTCAGCGTCACCCACTCCGGCATGAGCCGCGCCTGCTTGACGAAGCCGAGGTCCAGCTTTGCCGGAAACTGGTCCAGCCGGATCGTCCGCCCCCACTCGCTCCAGCACAGGCTCACCACCGACCGGCCCGCGGCCCCTTGGGTCACCGAGACCGCGTCCGGGTCGCCCAGCCCGCTCGGCACCCGTGCCCGGAATCCCGCGCGCCGCTCCGCCTCGGCCAGCGGCACCGGCGCGTGGCACCACGGCGGCTGGGCCCCCGTCCGCGGCGGCGTCGTGGGGTCGTACCGCACCTCGACCCCACCGAATCCGAACCAGTCGGCCACCGCCGCCCGCACCGGAGGCGTGAGCACCAGCACGATCAGGACCCCGGACAGGACGACCGTCAGCGCGCGCCACCGCCGGCGCGTCCAGTGTCTGAACCGCTCGGCCCGCCCGGGCACGGCAGGCAGGGGCACCGCCGCTTCGGCGAGGAGCTGGGCCAGCACCCGCTCGGCCATCGTCTCGCCGTCGACGTCCGGAATCCTGATCCCGCGCCCCAGCCCGCGCAGCTCCTGGCGCAAGGCCTCGTGCGGCTCCTCACCCACTGCCTCGTGCGGCTTCTCGTCACCCATGCTCCTCACCTCCCTTCCCAGGAATGAGCTGCCCCAGCTTCGCCAGCGCGCGGTTCAGCCGGGACTTCACCGTGCCGCGCGGCCAGCCCAGCGCCTCGGCCGTCTCCGCCTCGTCCATCTCCAGCAGATAGCGGTAGGTGACGACCTGCCGCTGCTCCTCGCTGAGCTCTTCCAGCGCAGCCAGCAGCACCGTCCGCCGCTCCTCCGCCAGGGCCGCCACCGCCGGGTCCGCCGACTCCGGTATCAGCGGCTCGGAGCCGATCAGCAGTGCCTCCCGTCCGGCGAGCGCCCGCAGCCGCACCGCCGAGCGCACTGTGTTCCTCGTCTCATTGACCACGATCCGCAGCAGCCACGGACGGAACGCGGCACCGTCCCGGAACCGCCCCAGCGCCTGGTACGCCTTGAGGAAGGCGCTCTGCACCACGTCCTCCGCGTCCGCACCGGCCCCGAAGGCCACGGCCGCCCGCAGCGCGACATGTGTGTGGGCGCGCACCAGCTCCGCGTACGCCTCCGGCTCTCCGGCGCGCACCCGCGTGATCACCGCACTCTCGTCCTCGACGATGCGGCCCCCCTCCGGACCCGCTTCCAGGATCCCCTCCCGCGTCCTCACATCTTTCATACACCGGCGGCCGGGGATCGGTTCCACACCTGAGAGAATGATGAGCATGGCCTCAGACCGACCCCGCGCGCTCTCCGGTATCCAGCCCACCGCAGGCTCGTTCCACCTCGGGAACTACCTCGGCGCGATCCGCCAGTACGTGGCGCTGCAAGAGACCCACGACGCGTTCTACATGGTCGTGGATCTGCACGCGATCACCGTGCCGCAGGATCCGGCAGAGCTGCGGGCCAACACCCGGCTCGCCGCCGCCCAACTGCTCGCCGCCGGTCTCGACCCCGAGCGCTGCACCCTCTTCATCCAGAGCCACGTCCCCGAGCACGCCCAGCTCGGCTGGATCATGAACTGCCTCACCGGCTTCGGCGAGGCCTCCCGGATGACGCAGTTCAAGGACAAGTCCGCCAAGCAGGGCGCCGACCGCGCCACCGTCGGGCTCTTCACGTATCCGATCCTGCAGGTCGCGGACATCCTGCTCTACCAGGCCAACGCCGTCCCGGTCGGCGAGGACCAGCGCCAGCACATCGAGCTCACCCGTGATCTCGCCGAGCGCTTCAACACCCGCTTCGGCGACACCTTCACCGTCCCGGCGCCGCACATCGTCAAGGAGGTCGCGAAGATCTACGACCTCCAGGACCCGTCGATCAAGATGAGCAAGTCGGCGTCCACGCCGAAGGGCCTGATCAATCTGCTCGACGAGCCCAAGGCGACCGCCAAGAAGGTCAAGAGCGCGGTCACCGACACCGACACCGTGATCCGCTTCGACCCCGTCGAGAAGCCCGGCGTCTCCAACCTGCTCACCATCCACTCCACCCTCACCGGCAAGACCATCTCCGAGCTCGAGGCGGAGTACGAGGGCAAGATGTACGGGGCGCTGAAGACCGACCTGGCCGACATCATGGTGGAATTCGTCACCCCCTTCCGCGCCCGTACGCAGGAGTACCTGGACGACCCCGAGACACTGGACTCGATCCTGGCCAAGGGCGCGGAGAAGGCCCGGGCAGTCGCCGCCGAGACGCTGGCCGCCGCATACGACAAGGTGGGCTTCCTGCCCGCGAAGCACTGAGGCCGTGCTGAATCGGCACCGGATCATCACTGTGTCCAAGGACTCTGGCCACACATACGGTGCAGCCGCCACACTGGCGGCACACGTAGCTACCGACGACTGAGGAGAACGACGTGGGGACCGTAACGCTCGGCGTTTCGATCGCGGTCCCGGAGCCCTACGGCAGCCTGCTCCAGGAGCGGCGCGCGGGCTTCGGGGATCCCGCCGCGCACGGAATCCCTACACACGTCACTCTTCTCCCGCCCACCGAGGTCGACGCCGAGGCCCTGCCCGCGATCGAGGCGCATCTCGCCGCGGTCGCGGCGGCCGGGCGGCCGTTCCCGATGCGGCTCTTCGGCACCGGAACATTCCGGCCGCTCTCGCCCGTGGTCTTCGTCCAGGTCGTCGAGGGCGCGGCGGCCTGCTCCTGGTTGCAGAAGCGGGTGCGGGACGCGTCCGGGCCGCTCGTGCGTGATCTGCAGTTCTCGTACCACCCGCATGTGACCGTGGCGCACGGCATCGCCGAGGAGGCGATGGACCGGGCGTACGAAGAGCTGTCCGAGTACGAGGCGGCCTGGACCTGTGCCTCCTTCGCGCTGTACGAGCAGGGCGCGGACGGCGTGTGGCGCAAGCTCCATGAGTACGCCTTCGGAGGCGGCATCGCGGGCGTTCCCGCCCAGGGATCCCCGGTCGACGAGCCCGCCACCACCCTCTGACCCGCGGGTCCGTCAGAGCGGCAGCCTGCGGAACAGCGGGCGCGGCACATGCCGCAGCGCCGACATCACCACGCGCAGTGCCCCGGCACCCACACCGTCTCGGACCTGCGCCGCAGCCCCTGTTCGACGGCCGTGGCAACCGCTTCGGGGGTGGTGGCGAGCGGTGCGTGAGGGAGCCCCGCCGTCATTTTCGTAACGACGAATCCGGGGCGTACGACCATCACGTGCACGCCAGTTCCGCGCAGCGCGTCGCCAAGACCCTGGGCGAAGGTATCCAGGCCCGCCTTGCTGGAGCCGTAGATGAAGTTGGCGCGGCGGGCGCGCTCGCCGGCGACCGAGGAGAGCACCACGAGCGAGCCGTGCCCCTGACTCTGCAGTGCGCCGATGTCGCCCCCCGCGAAGATCTTGCCCAGCACCTCCTCGTGCGCGGCGCAGTCCAAGGCGTCGAAGGCGACGGTGCGGACGTCGGCCCCGAGCGTACGGAACTCGGCGGCGGCGTCATCGAGGCCGGGAGCGCGCTCTGGCTCGCCGCCGGGCTCGTCGGCGCGGCGGCCGACCGTGACCGTCGCGCACACCGTGGGGGAGCGGTGCTCGGCGTCGCCGCGGTGGTCGGGGCGGCGGCTCTGTGCAGTGCCATGACCGGCGGGCTGCTCACCGCGTATCTGTCGATGCAGCTCGCCTACTGCGTCTGGCTCAAGCACGTCCTCGTCGTCGATCTCGCCGTCGTCACCACCGGGTTCCTGATGCGCGATGATCGGCGGGGTCGCGCTCGGCATCCCGCTGTCGCGCTGGTTCATGATCACCACCGGCTTCGGCGCGCTGTTCATGGTGGCGGCCAAGCGGTACTCCGAAGCCGTGCAGATGGAGGGCCGCAAGGGCGCGACCCGGGCGCTGCTGGGCGAGTACACCACCGGGTATCTGCGCTTCGTCTGGCAGCTCGCGGCCGGCGTCGCCGTGCTCGCCTACTGCCTGTGGGCCTGGAGAGCGGGGGCGTGGCCGCCCAGGCGCTGCTGCCCCGGCGGCAGTTGTCGGTGATCGCGTTCATCCTGGCGGTGCTGCGGTACGCGGTCTTCGCGGACCGGGGTACGGCCGGCGCACCCGAGGACGTGGTGCTGCGCGACCGGGCGCTCGCCGTCATCGGCCTGATGTGGGCGGCGATGTACGGACTGGCGGTCGCCGACCTGTGAGCGGACTGCGGCCGGGGAGCCGCGTCCGGCCCGCGCGGCGCGTCCCGTGGCACGAGCTGGGCTCGTTCGCAATGGATCGGTGCCTGTGGCGGTACGGAGGGTACGCGTACGACATGGAATGGCTGACCAAGCTCCCCGTCATCGGCCCGTTCGTCGCCCGGCTGATGCGGACCCACGCCTGGCGTTCCTACGAGACGCTCGACCGGGTGCACTGGTCGCGGCTCGCCGCCGCGATCACCTTCATCAGCTTTCTCGCGCTCTTCCCGCTGATCACGGTGGCCGCGGCGATCTGCGCCGGGCTGCTCGGCAAGGAGCAGCTGAAGAAGCTCGAGGAGAAGATTTCCGAGCAGGTGCCCGGCATCTCCGACCAGCTCGACATCAACTCCCTGGTCGCCAACGCGGGTACGGTCGGGCTCGTCGCGGGCGCGCTGCTGCTCTTCACCGGCATCGGCTGGGTCGGCTCGATAAGGGAGTGCCTGCGCGCCGTCTGGGAGCTGGACGACGAGGACGAGGACAACCCGGTCCTGCGCAAGCTCAAGGACGGGGTCGTACTGCTCGGGCTCGGCGCGACCGTCCTGGCCTCGATCGCGGCCTCCGCCGTCGGCTCCACCGCCATCGGCTGGACCGCCGACCGGCTTGGCATCGACGAAGGCGGAGCCAGTGGCGTACTGCTTCAGATCGCGGCAATCGCGATCGCCGTACTGGCCGACTTCCTGCTGCTGCTCTATGTCCTGACGCTGCTGCCGGGCGTGCAGCCGCCGCGCCGCCGCCTGGTGGCGGCGGCGCTGATCGGCGCGGTCGGCTTCGAACTGCTCAAGCTGCTGCTCGGCGGCTACATCAGGGGCGTCGCCGCGAGGAGCATGTACGGGGCCTTCGGCGTCCCGATCGCCCTGCTGCTGTGGATCAACTTCACCGCGAAGCTGATGCTGTTCTGCGCCGCCTGGACGGCGCCGCGGAGCACGAAGGCTGCCGCGGAGCATGAATGCGAAGCGGCGGACGGCAAGGCTAGCGGCGGCGCAGCGGCCAGCGGCGGTTGACCAGGAACACGCCGGCAGTGAGCAGCACCAGCACCCCGCCGATGACGGCGAGCGCGGTGGTGATACCGCCGGAGCCCCGCTTCGCGGCGGCGGCGGTCTTCGCCGGAGCGCCGTTGTTGGCCGGCTCCGCGTCCTGTGACGAAGGGGTGGCGGACTTCGGCGGCACCAGCTCGCCGACCGGCTCGACCTTCCCGGCCGCCGCGAAGCCCCAGTCGAGCAGCCGCCCCGCTTCCTTGTAGACCGCCTGGCTCTCTCCGGAGTCCGGGTTCATGACGGTGACGAGCAGCACCTTGCCGTTCCGCTCGGCGACTCCGGTGAAGGTCGCGCCCGCGTGCGTGGTGTTGCCGTTCTTGATGCCCGCGATGCCCTTGTACGGGGCGATGCCGTAGTCGCCGGTGAGCAGCCGGTTGGTGTTCTGGATCTCGAACGTCCCACGCTTCTCGCCCTCGACCTGCTCGCCGGGGAACTTGGCGCTCGCCGTCGAGCAGTATTCGCGGAAGTCCTTCTTCTGCATGCCGCTGCGGGCGATGAGGGTCAGGTCGTAGGCGGAGGAGACCTGGCCGTTCGCGTCGTAACCGTCGGGCGAGACGACATGCGTGTCCAGCGCCTGCAGTTCCTCGGCGTGCTGCTGCATGTCCTGGACGGTCTTGGGAATGCCGCCGTTCATCGACGACAGCACATGCACGGCATCGTTGCCGGAGCGCAGGAAGACGCCGAGCCACAGATCGTGCACGGAGTAGGTGAGGTCCTCCTTGACCCCGACCAGGCTGCTGCCGTCGCCGATGCCCGCGAGGTCGTCGTTGGTCACCTTGTGGATCTCGGTCTTGGGCAGCCGGGGGAGCACGGTGTCCGCGAACAGCATCTTGAGCGTCGACGCCGGGGGCAGCCGCCAGTGGGCGTTGTGCGCGGCCAGCACCTCGCCGCTCTCCGCGTCCGCGACGATCCAGGACCGGCCGGTCACCTCCTCGGGCAGGACGGGCGCGCCGGGGCCGAGGCTGACCTGGGTGCCTGCCTTGCCGAGTTGGGCGCCGCCGACGGTGGACATGGAGGCCGGGGGGTTCGGGCGTTTCTCGTCTGCCAGGTCGTCGTAAGTGTCCGCCCACGCGGGGGCGACGGCGAGGGCGGGCAGCAACGCGGCGGCGGTGACCGTCAACGCGGTCCTCTTCAAAGCAGACACGGACGAAAACGTACATGCCTTTGCAGAAAATATGGTTATCAGCTTGGTGACCCGCCGGGGGCAACGCCGGGACAGCCCACCCCGGACGACCCGGTCAAAGGACGGCGGCGATACTGAGTCCATGAAGCTCAGCCGCCGAGTCTCCTGGTTCCTGCTCGCCTTCGGGGTGTGGAGCTGGTTCATCTGGATCACTTTCGTCAAAAACCTGTGGAAGGACGGCAGCGGACTCGCCTTCGACGACGCGGGTGACCCGACGGGCTACTTCTGGGTCCATCTGCTGCTCGCCATTACGTCCTTTCTTCTGGGGACGGCCGTCGGAGTGATCGGGTTGCGTGGGGTGCGCGCATTGCGCCGCGACGGGCGCGACGCGCGCGACGGGGCTGACAGGGTTTAGGGAAAGCGGTTCGTGCTGATGGTTGTTCTGCTCGTGGTGGCTGTGGTTGTCGCCCCTCTGCACTGGTGGATATGGCGGCGACTGGTCCGCGACACGACGGCGCGCCGTGGGGTGGCCCGTCGGGTGGGCACGGCGGCGGCGTGGGTACTGCCGGTGCTGATGGTTGGGGCGTTGGTGTCGGTGCGGGCGGGGGCGCCGTTCTGGCTGCAACGAGTGCTGGCGTGGCCGGGGTATCTCTGGCTGGCGGTTCTGCTGTATCTGACGCTGGGGCTGGTGGTGGGGGAGGGGGTACGACCGCTGCTGCGGCGGGTACTGGAGCGGCGGGCGTCCGGGGTGCCGGATGGAAATTCCCCCACCCCGCCCTCCCCCTACGCCCTGCAGGCGTGGGGGGACCCCCACCCCGAAACTGGGGGACAAGCCCCCCAGGCCCCCGAGCCCGGCCCGGCGGCGCACGCGTCCGCCTCGGCCGAGGTGACGGGTGGGAGGTCCGAAACTGGGGGGCATGCCCCTGAGCCCGCCTCGGCTCCGGCCGCGCACGTGGGTGCGTTCCGAACCGCGGCGCACGGGGACCCCGGTACGGTCGCCGTGGCTCCGGCCGAGCCCGCTGACCCGGCTGCCGCGGGCTTTGCCGCGGCACCGGCCGCTGCGGAGCCGGACACGCATCTGGCCGACCCGTCCGCCCCGGCCGCCCACGCGGCCCCGGCCGGGCTCGCCGCCCCGGGCGCCTCGGACGCCGCGTCCGCCGGCTCGGGTGCAGCTCTCTCCCGGCGGCTGTTCGTCGCCCGTATCGTCGGCGGAAGCGCCGCCGCCGTCGCTCTCGGGACCGTTGGGTACGGGACGTACGGCGTCCTTCGTGGGCCCCGGGTGAAGCGTGTCACCGTGCCGCTCGGCAAACTTCCGCGCGCAGCCCACGGGTTCCGGATCGCCGTTGTCAGCGACATTCATCTCGGGCCGATCCTCGGCCGCGCGCACACCCAGCGCATCGTCGACACCATCAACGCCACCTCGCCCGACCTCGTCGCCGTCGTCGGCGACCTCGTCGACGGCAGCGTCGCCGACCTCGGGGCCGCGGCCGAGCCGCTCGCGCAGTTGCGGGCGCGGCACGGGGCCTTCTTCGTGACCGGCAATCACGAGTACTTCTCCGGCGTCGAGGAGTGGGTCGACCACGTCCGCGAGCTCGGGCTCCGCCCGCTGCGGAACGAGCGCGTCGAGATCGCCGGGTTCGACCTCGCCGGAGTCAACGACGTCTCGGGCGAGAGCGAGGGCGACGGCCCCGACTTCGGCAAGGCACTCGGCGACCGGGACCGAGCCCGCGCCTCCGTGCTGCTCGCGCACCAGCCCGTCGTTATCCATGACGCGGTGAAGCAGGGGGTGGATCTCCAGCTCTCCGGTCACACCCACGGCGGTCAGATGTGGCCCGTCAACTACGTCGCCGCCCTTGCCAACCCCACCGTCGCCGGTCTCGAGCGGTACGGCGACACCCAGCTCTATGTGAGCCGGGGAGCGGGCGCGTGGGGCCCGCCCGTGCGCGTGGGGGCCACCTCCGACATCACCGTCGTACAGCTCGCTTCCCGCCAGGCATAACCGAGGTCAAAGGGCTCGTGCGAGGCGTCCGCGACGAACTGCCGCAGCCGGGCGGCGCTGTGCTCGCGCGTCTCGAAGGCCGACTCGACCTGGTGGAGCATCGAGTTGAGGGCGACCCGCATTTGCCCGATCTCGGTGACCGGATCGCGGCTGCCCGGCACCCGTCGCGTGAGGTCGCCCTCGGCGATCGCGGAGGCCGTCTCCACCATGTCCTCCAGCGGCCGCAGCCGATGGCGCGTGCCGAGCATGGTAGCCACCGCCAGGAACGTCAACAGGACGGTGCCCAGCCCGAGATCGAGCTTGAGCGCCTTCTTGATGGCCCCCGCGCACGGCCTCGGTGGAAGTCACCGTCAGCCCCGTCGCCGTCCGGAAGCATCACATCGAGGAGCGCCACATCGGGGCGCGTCTGCCCGGCCAGCTGCTGTGCCTGCCGTACGCTTCCGGCCGTGATCACCTCAAAACGGTGATAGCGCAGTGCGATGGCGAGGACGTCGGCGATGCTCGGCTCGTCCTCGACGACCAGCACGGTCGCTCCTTCGTGGTCCATGCCCTCAGTATCGGCGTGGTCCCGGTGCGGGGGGCGGGTCACTGTCTTGGAGTTCCTTGAGTCATGGCCGCGCCACGCCACGGACCGTATGCGCAGCCGATTCTGGAGACCGGCCCGGGGGAGACGGATCGACGAAGGGGCAGGAATCGTGGCGGCATTGGCACGCTGGTGCTATCGGCACCGGCTGGTGGTCCTGGTGCTGTGGGTGGGGCTGCTGTTCGGTCTGGGGGCCGCGGGCAGCGCGGCAGGCACCAACTACTCCAACAGCTTCAGCCTTCCGGACACCGACTCCACACATGCGTACGACTTGATGGTCAGGGCGTTCCCGGAGCGCTCCGGCGATACCGGCACGGTGGTGTGGCGGGTCTCCGAGGGATCCGTGCGCGATACGGCGGTACGGGAGCGGATGGAGCCCGCGCTGAAGGAGATCGCGGGCATGAAGGGGGTCGGCGAGGTCGCGAGCCCGTACTCGCAGGCGGGCGCGGCGCAGATCAGCAAGGACGGGCGGATCGCCTACGCCCAGGTCACCTTCGCCGAACAGGCCAACGCCGTGCCGAAGGAGCTGGTCCAGGACGTCGTCGACACCGCGCAGGACGGGGAGCGGGCGGGTCTGCAGGTCGAGCTCGGCGGGCAGGCGATCACCCGTATCCACGAGCCGCCGGCCGGCACGGCCGAACTGGTCGGCATCGCGGCAGCCGCGGTCGTTCTCTTCCTGGCCTTCGGCTCGCTCTTCGCGATGGCGCTGCCGCTGGTGGTGGCCATCTTCGGCGTCGGCACCGGAATGCTGTCGACCATGCTGCTCAGCCAAGTGACGGATGTGCCCGAAGTGGCCCCGCTGCTCGGCTCGTTGATCGGTCTCGGCGTCGGCATCGACTATGCGCTGTTCATCGTCACGAGGCACCGCAAGGGCATTCTGCGGGGCATGGCGCCCGAGGATGCCGCCGTCACCGCGCTGAACACTTCGGGGCGCGCGGTGCTGTTCGCGGGCGGCACGGTGTGCATCGCGCTCGCCGGCATGCTCGTGATGAACATGCGTTTCCTTGACGGCGTGGTGATCGCCACCTCGCTGACGGTCGTACTGAGTGTGCTGGCCGCGATCACCCTGCTGCCCGCGCTCCTCGGCGTCCTCGGACCGCGGGTGCTGAGCCGTCGCCAGCGCCGCAGGCTTGCCGCTGAGGGTCCCGATGCGGCGGAGTCGAGCGGCGCCGCCGCCCGCTGGTCCGCGACCGTGCAGAAGCGGCCCAGGTCGATCGCGCTGGTCGCGGGCGTGGTGATGGCCGCGCTGGCGATCCCCGTGCTCTCGCTGCGGCTCGGCGCGACCGATCAGGGCAACCACAAGGAGGACACCACCACCCGGCAGGCGTACGACCTGCTCGCCGAGGGTTTCGGGCCCGGCTTCAACGGGCCGCTGCAACTGGTCGCGCGGGACGCGGAACCGGCGGCCGTCCAGGCGCTGGTGAGCACGGTGCGCGCCACGGAGGGTGTCGCCCAGGCCGTCGCGCTGCCCTCGCCGCCGGGCTCCGGCGTCACGGTGATCCAGGTGGTCCCCACGACCTCGCCGCAGTCCGAGGAGACGGACCAGCTGATCGACATTCTGCGCGGCGAGGTCATCCCCCAGTCGGGCGAGGAGGTCCATGTCGGCGGAGTGACCGCGGTCTTCAAGGACTTCGCGGCGGTGACGGGCGACCGGCTGCCGTACTTCATCGGGGCGATCATCGCGCTGGGCTTCCTGCTGCTGCTGATCGCGTTCCGCTCGCTGGTCGTCCCGCTGACCGCCGCCCTGATGAACCTGATCGCGGCCGCGGCCTCCTTCGGTGTACTGGTCGCGATCTTCCAGTGGGGCTGGGGAGCGGAGGCGCTGGGCCTCGGCAAGGAGGGCCCGATCACGGCGTTCCTGCCGGTCATCATGTTGTCCCTGCTCTTCGGGCTCTCGATGGACTACCAGGTCTTCCTGGTCAGCCGGATGCACGAGGAGTGGGTGCATACGAAGGACAACGCGCGGGCCGTCCGGGTCGGCCTCGCCGAGACCAGCCGGGTCATCAACTGCGCCGCCCTGATCATGATCTGCGTCTTCAGCGCCTTTGTGCTGAGCGGCGACATGGAGGGCGCGATGGCGGGCATCGGGCTTGCGGCAGCGGTGGCGCTGGACGCGTTCATCCTGCGTACGGCGCTGGTGCCGGCGGCGATGCATCTGCTGGGGAAGTCCAACTGGTGGCTGCCCGCGGGCCTTGAGAAGCGGCTGCCGCATCTGGCGGTGGAGCCGCGGGAGGACGCGCAAAAGCCGGTGGAGTCTGCCGCTTCAGGCTCCGTTCCCGCGCCGCGCTCGGGGGTGTCCGCCGGGACCGGAGGGTCCGTCGTGCACGGATTCGTCCGTACGCGGCAGGGTGAGCCCGTCGGCTACGCGATCCTCACCCTCGTCTCGCCGGGCGGCCGCCAGGTCGACCGGGTGGAGTCGCTGGCCGACGGCTCGTACATCCTGTCCGCGCCGGCCGGCGGGGCGTATCTGCTGGCCGCGACGGCGGGTGTCCATGAGCCCTTGGTTCGCCACATCATGATCGGCGGCGATCCGCTGGTCCACGATGTGGTGTTCTCGGACGTGGGGGTCAGCCGCTGACGGCCAGGTCCACGAACACCCCGGCCGCGGCCGGGGTGTTCGTCATTCCGCAGTCCGCCGTTCCGGGTTACTTCTTGCGGGCGGCGACCGTCTCCGCCATCCCCGGGAGGAAGTCCGTGAACAGCTCATGCACGTCGCGTACGAGCGGCCGCAGCACCCGGAAGCGGGCGAGCGCGATACCGCGCGTGGTGAGCCGTGCCCCGCGTTCGGCCAGGCCTCTGCTGCGCTCACGGCCCTTTGAGCGGTCGAAGACCCAGAACAGGACGAGTCCCATCTGGGACAGCCACATCAACTCCGGGAGGACGTCGGCCAGTTCTTCCGGCACCTTCGCCCTGGAGCCTGTCAGGACTTCCCGGTGGACGGCGATGGCAGCCTCGCGGGCGTGTTCCGACTCGGGGGAGAAGGGGCTGAGCGGGCTCTCCGGGTCGGCCGCGTTCTTGAAGAACTGGGCCGCGAACTCGTGGTACGGCGCCGCGATGTCCAGCCACGCCGTCATCACCCCGGCGAGCCGGGCCTCCAGATCGGTCTCCCGGTCCAGCACCGGCCGGACCGCCTCCTGGTGCTCGGCGGCGATCCGGTCGTAGAACCCCTGGACGAGGTGTTCCTTGGAGGAGAAGTAGTAGTACGCGTTCCCTACCGAGACCCCTGCCTCTTTGGCGATGGCCCGCATCGTCGTCTTGTCGTAACCGCGCTCCTGGAAGAGCCGGAGCGCGGTCTCGAGGATGAGCGTGCGGGTCTGCTCGCTCTTGGGGGCCTTCACTTCTGTCACGGTGTCCGAGCCTAACCGGGGACGGAACACCCGTCGTCGCAGGGCGTACCGATCGCCCCTCCTGCGGCCGTCGCCCCGCGGTACCTGGCCGCCGCGGGCATCGTCACGCGTACGAACGGCAGACCGGCCGGGGTGGCGAGCCAGTGGGCCTTGGGCCGGTACTCGGCCAGGGCCCAGAGGCAGATGATCCATGCGGCGGGTCCGGTGTAGAACTGGCCCCTGTCGCCGATGACGGTGATCTCCCGCAGGGTCGCGGCGTGGTCGAGGCGCGGGTATCTGCGCCGCGCCTCGACCGATCCCGCGGGCACCAGGTCCAGCGGTACGAGCTGCTTCTGCCGCAGCAACCAGCTGCGCAGGTGGACGCAGAGGGAGCACTGGGCGTCGTAGAGGACGGTCAGTCTCCGGACCGGGGTGCCCATCGCGCTCACGCTCCGGCGGGAGGGGCGGTGGGTGCGGTCCACGGGCCCTGGTCCGCCTGGCTCGTCCAGCCCTGCGGCCCGACCGGGGGCACCTGCTCGCGCTCCATCACTCCGCGCCGGCGGATCTTGTTGAGGACCCAGACATTGCCGAGGTGCATGACGCCGAGGACGAGGAGCACGACGCCGAGCTTGACCGAGAGGGCCTCGAAGAGGCCGCGGGCGTTCTCGACCGCATCCGCCGCCTTGAGGTAGAGCGCGACGAAGCCGAGGTTCACGAGGTAGAAGCCGACCACCAGCAGGTGGTTGACCGCGTCGGCCAGCTTCTCGTCCCCCCGCAGGACGCTGGCGATGAAGATACGCCCGTTGCGGCTCAGAGTCCGCGCCACCCAGATGGTGAGCGCCACGCTGATCAGCAGGTAGACGACATACGCAACAACAGTGAGGTCCATCCCCACCCCCCCCTTGAACGTGTTCAAAAGCTGGTGTCATGGACTGTAGACCTCTTTTTGAACATGTTCAAGTGGGATGGGTCGGACGATCGTTGATCCGCCGTCATCGCGCCGGTGCCCTCTTCGGGCTCAACTCCTCCTGGCGGTACCGGCCACTGTCAGCGGCCCCGGCGGCCCCGAATCGGCGCACTCCCGGCACCGCAGCAGTGCCCAGGCAGGTCACGCCCACCACGACCGCCGCGACCGAGAGCGGCACCGCGGGGCCCCAGGCCGCCGCGGCCAGCGGCGCGAGCGCATAGCCGAGAGGCATCGCGCCGAGTGAGAGCAGCCAGTCGTACGAGGTCACCCGGGCCAGCGCATGCGGGGGGATCGCTTTCTGGACCGAGGTCTCCCAGATGGGAGAGAGGAAGCCGAGCCCGGCCTGGGCGACGCCGTACGCCGCGATCGTCAGCGGGGCGGGCGCGGAAACTGCAAGCAGCCCGAGCGGCAGCACGTAGGTCGCGAGCCCCAGATTCGCCATCAGCACAGGGCGCTTGGGCCGCGCCCGTCCGGCCGCGATCGAGCCCAGCAGCAGTCCGACCGCGCCGGTCTGCAACAGCAGGACCCAGGTCCCCTGGCCGCCCAGTTCTCGTACGGCGATGGCCGGTCCGAGGGTCATCAGCACGGCGGCCGCGCCGTTCCAGGCAGCATGCGCGACGAGGCTGGTCCAGTACCAGTCGCGGGAGCGGACCTCGCTCCAGCCCTCCTTGAGGTCGGCGAGCAGCGAGCGGCGCGGTATGGGCACGTGCCGGACCCGGATTGCCGCAAGGAGCAGGGCGCTGACCGCGAAGCTCGCCCCGTCGAGTACGAAGGCCCAGCCCGGCCCGACGGTGTAGATGAGCAACCCGGCGAGCGCGGGCCCGCCGAGCCGCGTCGCACTGTGTGCAACCCCCATCAGGGCGTTGGCCTTCGCCAGCCCCTCCTCGGGCACCGTGCCGGTCATCAGCGGTGAGACGGTCGGCATCGCGAACGCGCCGGCCGCACCGCCGACCGCCTCGGCGACGGCGATGTACCACAGCCGCGGCTCGCCGCCGAGGAGTTCGGTCCCCACGAGGAGCTGGGTGAGGCACCGTACGGCGTCGGTGGCGAGCGCGACCGTACGGGCGTTGAAGCGGTCTCCGACGACGCCGCCGAGCGGCAGCAGCAGAAGTTTGGGCACCATCGCGCAGCCCAGGACGAGCGCGAGCGCGCCGGTCGAACCGGTGGCCGCGTACACGGCGAGGGCGAGTGCGGCGGGGATCGCGGCGTCCCCGAGGAGGGAGAGCGTGCGGCCGATGAAGAGCAGCCGGAAGGCGCGCGTGCGCAGGGGATGAGCCATGCCCGGCAGAGTATTTCGTTACCGAATAACTTGGCAACGAAATATCGTGCACCGAAATATCTTGCACCGAAGGGCCTGCGTACCATCGTCGCCATGGAGCACCACGACTGGACCGACGGACATGTGGCCCGCTGGCAGCCCGTACTGCCGGACCTCGACGCCGACATCGAGGGCGCCGTCATCCGGATGAAGAGGTTCACCGTCCATCTGCGCCGGGTCCGCGAGCAGTCTCTGGTCGACTTCGACCTGGAACGCCATGAGTACGACACGCTGCACAAGCTCGCCGGCCGCGGCGGCAAGGCGGCCCCCTCCGACCTCGCCGCCGACCTCGACCTGGCTCCCGCCTCCGTCACCGGCCGCCTGGACGCGCTCGAACGCCGCGGCTTCGTGCGCCGTACGCCCTCAGCGGCCGACCGCCGCCGTGTCGACGTCGAACTCACCGACACGGGGCGCGCGACCTGGCTGGGCGCCATGGACGTACTCGGCGACGAGGAGTACCGCCTGCTCGGCGTCCTCGGCAAGGACGAGCGCCGTCAGCTCAACGACATGCTCCGCCGCGTCATGCTGGCCGCCGAGGCCCCGACCGGCGGATCCGGGGAACCCCCGTCACCGCCATCACCAGCGAATACAGACTCGTCGGCGCCGTGATGAACAGGCGGTTGTCCCTCGGGCCGCCGAAGGCGATGTTGGAGACCGCCTCGGGGCGCGGAGGCTGACCCCGTCTCCCGCACCGACTGTCAGTGGTGACTCCTACTGTTCTCGGCATGGGAATGGTGACCTTCGTCGACGAGACGACATCGGGGGAACGCCGCGATGCGCTGGGCCTGGACATCGCGGAGGAGCGCCTCGCGCTGCGCGCTCCTCGAGGCTCCGGCAACATCCTGATGAGCCCGAGCGACCGGTATCTGTGCATCGTGCCGAAGTTCACCGCCTCCGGCGGCCCCGGCTGTCTCCCCTTCGAGGGCGACGGGATGCCCGCCGTGATCCTCAGCGAGGCGATGATGCCGGCCAAGGACACGGAGATCACCGATCCGACGATCACGAGTCAGCTGTGGCCCCTACATGCTGCTCAGCGACCGGGCGTAGTTGATCTGGCCCATCACCATCTGGAAGGTCTCAGGCCCTTGGGCCGGGATCATCGTCGAGTGGTGCTTGCCGCCGCTGGTCACCGTGACCTGGATGAAGCCCGTGGTCGTCTTCTCCTTCATCAGCAGGAAGAGCAGACCCAGCAGACAGAAGATGAAGAAGACGATCGCGAGCACGATGGCGTGTGTCGGGATCTTCTCCTCGGTGCGCGACATGTCGGTCGCGTTCCACACCGAGCCCCGCAGCGGGAGCGTGCCGGCCGGCGTCACGATCGAGTCGCCCATGACCGTGATGTCACCGATGGACACCAGCGGCGCACCGCCCATCGGAGCGGGCGCACCCATCGGAACCGGAACCCCGGCGGGCAGGGTCTGGCTGTAGTCCTGGCCCTGGCTCGGATAGCCGTACCCCGGCGCCGGATTGGGGTAGCCGTACGCCGGCGTCCCCGGAGGCTGCGTCGGCCCCCACTTGTACTCCCCGTCCGCGTACGGATTCGGCTCGCTCATGGTCTCGTCCCCGCTTTCCTGCTGCGTCATGTCAGACGGGTTCGATCCTGCCAGGTATCGCCCGGTCGGTGAAGCGAAGCCGGTACGGCGAAGGCCCCGGCTCCCAAGTCCTGGGAGCGGGGCCCTCGTACAGATTCAGCCGGAAAGGTCAGAAGCGACGCGTGATCAGCGCGCGCTTCACTTCCTGGATCGCCTTGGTGACCTCGATACCGCGCGGGCAGGCGTCCGTGCAGTTGAACGTCGTACGGCAACGCCACACGCCGTCCTTGTCATTGAGGATCTCCAGGCGCTGCTCCCCGGCCTCGTCACGCGAGTCGAAGATGAAGCGGTGCGCGTTGACGATCGCCGCCGGGCCGAAGTACTGACCGTCGTTCCAGAACACCGGGCACGAGGACGTGCACGCGGCGCACAGAATGCACTTGGTGGTGTCGTCGAAGCGCTCGCGGTCCTCGGCGGACTGCAGACGCTCACGTGTCGGCTCGTTCCCGGAGGTGATCAGGAAGGGCATCACGTCGCGGTACGCCTGGAAGAACGGCTCCATGTCCACGATCAGGTCCTTGAGGACCGTCAGGCCCTTTATGGCCTCGACCGTGATCGGCTTCTCCGGGTTGATGTCCTTGATCAGCGTCTTGCAGGCGAGCCTGTTCTTGCCGTTGATCCGCATCGCGTCGGAGCCGCAGATGCCGTGCGCGCAGGAGCGCCGGAAGGTGAGCGTGCCGTCGACGTCCCACTTGATCTTGTGGAGACCGTCGAGCACACGCTCCTTCGGGTCGATCTCGATCTGGAAGTCCTGCCACTGGGCCTCGTCGGAGACCTCGGGGTTGAAGCGGCGGATCCGGAAGGTGACCGTGATGTAGGGAGAGGCGGCGGACTCCGCCTCCACCTTGTCCAGAGTCGGGGTAGCCATCAGTACTTACGCTCCATCGGCTGGTAGCGGGTCTGGACGACCGGCTTGTAGTCGAGCCGGATCGACTCGGTGCCGTCGTCGCCCACCTCGCGGTACGCCATGGTGTGGCGCATGAAGTTGACGTCGTCGCGGTTCGGGTAGTCCTCGCGGTAGTGACCGCCGCGGGACTCCTTGCGGGCCAGTGCCGAGACGGCCATGACCTCGGCCAGGTCGAGCAGGTTGCCCAGCTCGACGGCCTCGAGGAGGTCCGTGTTGAAGCGCTTGCCCTTGTCCTGGATGGACACGTTCTTGTAGCGGTCGCGCAGCTCGCCGATCCTCTCGACCGCAGTCTTGATCGTCTGCTCGGTGCGGAACACCATGACGTTCGCGTCCATGGTCTCCTGCAGCTCGCGGCGGATGTCCGCGACCCGCTCCTTGCCCGTCGAGCTGCGCAGCCGCTCGACCTGCGCCTCGACCAGCGAGGCCGGGTTCTCGGGCAGCTCGACGTAGTCGGCCTTCGCGGAGTACTCGGCGGCGGCGATGCCCGCGCGACGCCCGAAGACGTTGATGTCGAGCAGCGAGTTGGTGCCGAGGCGGTTGGCGCCGTGCACCGAGACGCAGGCGACCTCACCGGCGGCGTACAGACCGGGGACGACGGTGGTGTTGTCGCTGAGGACCTCACCCTGGACGTTCGTCGGGATGCCGCCCATGGCGTAGTGCGCGGTCGGCTGGATCGGAATCGGGTCCGTGTAGGGCTCGATGCCGAGGTACGTACGCGCGAACTCGGTGATGTCCGGGAGCTTGGCGTCCAGCTGCTCCGGCGGCAGGTGGGTCAGGTCCAGGTAGACGTGGTCGCCCTCGGGGCCGCAGCCGCGGCCCTCGCGGATCTCCGTGTAGATGGAGCGCGAGACGACGTCACGCGAGGCGAGGTCCTTCATGACGGGCGCGTACTTCTCCATGAAGCGCTCGCCGTCCTTGTTGCGCAGGATGCCGCCCTCACCGCGGGCGCCCTCGGTGAGGAGGATGCCCATGCGCCAGATGCCCGTCGGGTGGAACTGGAAGAACTCCATGTCTTCCAGCGGCAGTCCGCGCCGGTAGCAGGCGGCCTGTCCGTCACCGGTCAGGGTGTGCGCGTTGGAGGTCACCTTGAAGAACTTGCCGGTGCCGCCCGAGGCGTAGATCACGGCCTTCGCCTGGAAGATGTGGATCTCGCCGGTGGCCAGCTCGAACGCAACCACGCCCGCCGACTTCCTGACGCCGTCGACCTCGGTGATCAGCTGGTCCAGGACGTAGAACTCGTTGAAGAACTCCACGCCCTCCTTGACGCAGTTCTGGTACAGCGTCTGGAGGATCATGTGGCCGGTGCGGTCCGCGGCGTAGCAGGACCGGCGGACCGGGGCCTCGCCGTGGTTGCGCGAGTGGCCGCCGAAGCGGCGCTGGTCGATGGTGCCGTCCGGGGTGCGGTTGAAGGGCAGGCCCATCTTCTCGAGGTCCAGGACCGCGTCGATGGCCTCCTTCGCCAGGATCTCGGCGGCGTCCTGGTCGACCAGGTAGTCACCGCCCTTGACCGTGTCGAATGTGTGCCACTCCCAGTTGTCCTCCTCCACGTTGGCGAGCGCGGCGGCCATGCCGCCCTGCGCTGCGCCCGTGTGGGAGCGGGTCGGGTAGAGCTTCGTCAGCACGGCGGTACGGCTGCGCTTGGTCGACTCGATGGCCGCGCGCATACCGGCGCCACCGGCGCCGACGATGACGGTGTCGTACTTATGGATCTTCATTGGTCTCGTCAGCCCCGGCTTTAGCGGATGTTCGGGTCGAAGGTGAAGATCACCAGCGTGCCCAGAAGGATGGTGAACACCGTGGCGGTGTACAGCAGGCCCTTGAGCCACAGACGCGTGTTGGCGCGCTCCGCGTAGTCATTGATGACGGTACGGAGGCCATTGGCGCCGTGCAGCATGGCGAGCCACAGCATCAGCAGGTCCCAGGTCTGCCAGAACGGGGACGCCCAGCGGCCGGCCACGAAGGCGAAGCCGATCTTGGAGACGCCGCCGTCGAGCACCAGCTGGATCAGCAGGTGGCCGATGACGAGGACGACGAGGACGACGCCGGACAGGCGCATGAAGAGCCATGCGGCCATCTCGAAGTTGCCGCGGGTCGCCTTCGGGGTCTTTCTGGTGCGCAGGCGCGGAGCCTCGATGTACGGGGCCGGGTTGTCTGTGTCGAATCGGAGGACAGGCTCGCCGCCCTCGACGGGGCCGACGGCGGAGGTGGTCTCAGCAACTGTGTTGTTCGAAGACATGGTCTGGCGTCAGCTCCCGAACAGTTCACGTACGGCGTGGCCGAGCACCGGGTACAGGGCGCCCACCATCAGCACGAACCAGATGGCCATCACGGTCCAGAACATCTGCTTCTGGTAGCGGGGGCCCTTGGACCAGAAGTCCACGGCGATGACACGCAGGCCGTTGAGCGCGTGGAAGAGAATCGCGGCCACCAGGCCGTATTCGAGCAGCGCCACGATCGGCGTCTTGTACGTGGCAACGACATCGTCATAGGCCTCGGGCGAGACGCGGACGAGAGCGGTGTCCAGCACGTGTACGAACAGGAAGAAGAAGATGAGGACGCCGGTGACTCGATGAGCCACCCAGGACCACATTCCTTCCCGGCCGCGGTACAGCGTTCCAGCCGGCACGGAAGAACCCTCCGGGAGCGGGGATTGGGGCCTGCCGGCTTCGGGGGGTCGGTCTGGCCCGGCCGGGTACGGTCCACCGGCCCTGGCCATCGTAGCCACGACTTGCCGGTTCGCTCGCCCGGGGTCCACAGGTGTGATCAAACAGGCAATCAAACAGCCTCGGACGGGCTATCGGGAAGCCCCTGCGACGTCTGATTCCGGATGGTTGGCCACTACATGTGCCAGTCGGGAGCGCGCGAGCCCGCGCAGCTGCTCGGCGGAGACGACCCGCTCCTCGTCCGGTTCGTGGCCGAGGCGGGTGCGGATGCCGGCCAGCACCTGGTCGAGGTACTCCTTCGGGTGGTACCCGTCGAGGCAGATCACGAAGGCGTGGCCGAAGCGGCTCTCGTACGCGGCGTGGGCGGCGCCGAGCGCGGTGTGCGCGACCTGGGGCGCGCCTGGGTGCGCCCCGGCGGACGACTCGTCGGCGAGGGCCTCGCAGAGGTCGGCGGGGGAGAGGTCGTAGCTGGCCTCATCGGCGGCGGCGAAGAGCGCGTCGAGGTCGGGGTAGGGGCGATGGGCGACGAGTCGCCGGGCCCAGCGGCTGCTGCCGCAGCAGGCGAGCAGGGCGGCTTCGGCGGCGACGGCGGGGGCGGTGTTGAAGCGCTCGAGGCCGGGCGTGCCGCGGTGCCGGTCCGGCAGCGGGGCCGGTAGTGAGGCCTGGGAGGCATGGGAGGCCAGCTGGGACGGTATGGCCGATGGTGTGAGGGCGCGGGGCGTGTGGTGGAGTGCCGGCGGTCGCTTCGGGAGGCCGGCGTGGGATTCGCTGGACAGCGGGGGCTCCTCGAAAAGGACAGCGGGACGGCTGCGACGCAGGGGATGGATGGCTCATAACGCTATCCGTGCCTGACGGGAGCTGTCCGACGGATGCGCGATTTTCACCCGGACGAGAGAGTTTCGATCATGTGATGGAGGATGGACGGGGGTGCTTCGCCATAGTTGGGCAAGATGTGGGAGGTATCCGAGTGATACGGCACTTTGGGCGCACAAAGTTCACCGGCGTGGTCCTCACCGCAGCCGCGGCCCTCTCGATGACGCTGACCGGCTGCTCGACCGGCGAGCCCGACAGAGTGAGCGGCGTTGGTGAGCAGGGCGAGGTGAAGGCCCCGACCACCGTGAGCCCGTCGCCGTCCCGGACGTACGCCCTCTCCAAGGCGCCCGCCACCATCCCTTCCGTACGCACGCACGAGCCTGCCCGCGGTCCTGGTTGGCGGCCCGGGCCCGGCGGCGGAGTCGTCGTCGCCAAGGGCAGCGAAGTGCTCGTCGACGAGGGCCGGCTGATAGCAGGCGAACTGAAACTCGCCTACCGCGGCGCGGTCCCGGCCCGTGCGGGCGACGTGGAACTGGCGCTCGCGGGCGCGGGCAAGGGCGGCCGCGAGTCGTACACCGTCCTCACCGCCGGCGGCCGGGTGCGGATCACCGGTGCCGGCGAGGCCGGAGCCTTCTACGGGACGCGGACCCTGAAGCAGGCCGTGAAGTCCGGCGGCGCGATGCCGGAGGGCGTCGTACGGGACGGCCCGGACCGGCCGCAGCGCGGGCTGATGATCGACATCGCACGCAAACACTTCACCGCGGGCTGGATCGAGGACCGGCTGCGCGAGATGGCCGACCTCAAGCTCAACCAGCTCGGCCTGCACTTCTCCGACGACCAGGGATTCCGTATCGCATCGGACTCGCATCCCGAGGTGGTCTCGAGTCAGCACCTGACCAAGGATGAGGTCCGGCGGATCATGGACCTCGCCGCCCGGCTGCACATCACGGTCATCCCGGAGATCGACTCCCCGGGCCACCTGGGCGCGGTGCTGGCCGCGCATCCGCAGCTGCAACTGCGGGACGCGGCGGGCAGGCCCGTGCGGGGCGCGATCGACATCGGGCAGCCGGCGTCGGAGGAGATCGTCGATGAGCTGCTGAAGGAGTACGTGGATCTGTTCCCCGGCGCCTACTGGCATCTCGGCGGGGACGAATACCAGGCGCTGACCAGGAAGAACCCGGAAGCCTCCTTCCCGCAGCTGGCGGCCTTGGCCCGCCAGGAGCACGGACCCCGGGCGCGGGTCCAGGACCTGGCGACGGACTGGGTGAACGACCGCGCGGCGGTGCTGCGGCCGGAGGGCAAGAAGCTCAAGGCATGGAACGACGGGTTCTTCCGCGGCGGTGTGGTCTCCGTGGACAAGGACATCGAGGTCGAGTACTGGACCGGCAAGGAGATCGGGGCGCGCGAGCCGGAGGAGTATCTGAGCGAGGGCCGGCGGCTGGTCAACGTCAACGACGAGTACCTGTATTACGTGCTCGGCCAGCCGAACGAGTTCCGCTACCCGACGGGCCGCCGGATCTACGAGGGGTGGACCCCGCTGGTGGTTCGCGGCACCAGGCCGGTGGCGCAGAAGTACTCGGACCAGATCCTGGGCGGCCGGTTCGCGGTCTGGTGCGACCTGTCCCAGTCCCAGACCCAGGACCAGGTGGCGCGTGGCATCGCCATGCCGCTGGCGGCGACGTCCCAGAAACTGTGGGACCCGCGCAAGCCGAGCCGCAGCTGGCAGAGCTTCGAGCAGCTGGCGCGGCAGCTGGGTGTGGCCTGAGGTCGGGCGTCCCGGGGGCCCCGGCGTCCTCCTGGGCTCGTGTCACGCGCTCCCGGGCGCGGGTGGCGAGGGAATCGTCTTCTCGTTGAACACCTCGACCAGGCACTTGGCGTGCTTCGCTTTTGCGCCGTCCTTGATCCGTCCGTCGCTGGTCACCAGCGGCACGTCGAAGCCTTCGGCGAGCGCGACGTAGGTGGCGTCGTACGCGGAAAGCTTGGCGTAGAGCCCGCGCACGCGCGGCAACAGGGGCACGTGCTCGAGCCGCCGGATCGGCAGAACCGCCCGGACGCGGTCGCGCAGCGCCTCGCCCACAGGTCCGGCATCGGCCAGCAGCATCACCAGCGCCCCGGACATAGACCGGGGAAGGCGCCACGAGTGATCGTCATGGATGCTCTCGCAGCACATCGCCCGTGGACAGGTGGGCCGTGGCCCGCTCCCGGATGCGGGCAACCACGTCCTCGAGCGCTGGGGTGGCCGCCTCCTGCTCGAGCAGGGTCCTTGCGTACGCCCGCAGGGATTGCCGGTTGCGGGCAGCCCTTATCTTCAGCTCGGTGAGCGCTTCCTCGGACAGATCCCGTACATCTTCCTCGGACAGATCCCGTACATAGAGAGTAGCCATGCAACAAGAGTGGTCGCACTGCCAGCATTCTGCTGGCGCCGCCGGGTAAGGCGGTGTGGATGTCGATCACTCGCGCAATGGGTCTCGAGAAGGTAGCGGTGTGAGCCCGCCCGGGGGCGTGCGGGCCCACACCGCGGGTCCATGGCCGCGGCGGTCCCAACAGGGCGCTCTGCAGGCCGAGTTCCAGATGGACAGAATGTAACAGAGGTGTGGCTCAAATGTGTACGAGTGGCGCGAGATTGTTGCTCGGTCGAACCGCGCGCAACGGTGGCGGCCGGGGTGCCGAAGGGAGTACTTTGCGCCATGCGGCCCGAGGCCCGAGCCAGGGGACTCGCTTCCGATTGCCCGAAGGATCTGCGGATTCCCGGCTCTTCGGAGTGACGCATTTGAGCCACGGGGCGCAGTAAGGGGAGTACTGCGTCCGCGATGGGAGGCGTCCGTGGCGTCGAAGAGCCTGAGGGAACTGATCGCACAGGCGGATGAGCGAGGCCTGGCCGCGAGCGGGCTCGCCTGCCTGGACCGCTGTCTGCCGCTGCTCGCGTCCGAGGCCGACGTGCTGCGTCCGCTGTGGGCCGGCCTGGTGGAGGGCGAGGAGGACTGGTCGGGGCGCCTCGCCGAGGCCAGGCAGACCATGGAGGGCGCGGCTGTCGAGGACGAAGCGGCGGCGCTCGTACGGCAGATGCTGGGCGCTGCGCCCTCGGAGTGGGAAGCGGACCCGCTGCGGGAGTGGGCGGACGACTGCTCGGTCGCCGCGCTCGCACTCCACCACCGCTTCGACGCGGGCCCTGGCGACGACGAGCCCGCCGCCGACGTCGTCGACGTGCTGAAGCGCTGCCGCGAGGGTGAGCCGGACGGCGCGGGCCCGCTGGTCTCAGGTGAACTGCGCCGCCAGGTGCAGATCCTGGAGATCCTGGCGGACGCGGAGGGCGGCGTCGGGCTGCGTCAGGCCCTGGATGTGTCGAGCGAGGGGCAGCGGATCCTGCGCGCGGTGGTCTCCCGCCGCGCGCGCGTCCAGCGCTGACGCGTCCGGTCTCACGCTGGAGCGTGCTCGGTGGTGCCGGGCGCGCGAGGCCTGCACGTCCGTATCTCCGTGCCCGCCGCCGAACCGCCTGGCGCGCGTGGCTACGAGCGCACCGGTCCGGGTGCCGGATATGAGACGCGCGGGTGTTCTCGCCGCGCTCGCCGGCCGCAAGTCACCCGGCCGGGGATTCCCCGGCCGGCAGCACGCCGGTGCAGGTCGCTCGCCCAAAGCTGCCGGACGCGGTGGCGAGTTGTACGTGCTTGCCGCGGATGGCGAGCGTGCAACTGGCCTGGCCGCCCTTCGGGCGAGTTGAGCGGGACACCGGCACCGCGAGGACGCCCAGCAGCCGGTGGAAACCGTGCACCCGCCCCGTGGGCAGCCCCCAGGCGGGGCACGGCACCGGGCCGTCCTGGGTCCCGTGAGGGAGCGGCGGACGCAGCGCGGTGACGGGCGCGAACTCAGCTCGCGTGTGCGCCCACAGGACGAGTCCGTTCGTGCGACGGACAGGACGGCAGTGGGCCGGGTGGCTCGCGTTCTGCGGCGGGGCATTTTTATCTGGTGGGCACTCCTCCGCTCTGGCAGACATCGATGGTCTAAATCCGGCATTTGCTACACAGGAGATAAAAGAGGCCCCTGGCCAGCGGTGACGCCGGCCAGGGGCCTCTTGACGCGATCAGGCTACGTCAGCCGTCGGACTCCGACGACGGGATGTAGGCGCCCGGTACGTCGTTCGGCGCGTAGATCTTGCTCTCGCCGGGGTACGGCTTGGTCCAGTTGTGCGTCTGGTACCACGTGAAGTGGTTCATCTGCGCGGGGTTGGCGAAGTCGGGCACGGCGTTGGGTCCGGTCAGCCGCTGGTGCGACTGCCAGGCCTTCCACTGCGCCGCGACGTTCTGCTCGGCCGCCGGCACCGTTGCGGACGTCGGCGCGGGCGCCGCCTTGGCGTTCTGCGGCGCCGGGGTGTCCGGGCCGCAGGAGGGCTGGGTGCTCAGGCCGAGGGTCAGCGAGGTCCGGTTGGGCACCGCCGTGAACGGCGTGTTGTTCGCGTTCTGGGTGAACGCCCCACGCATCGGGGTGGCCGCGCTGTCCTTCTGGTTCATCGGGTGGATCCCGAGGATCTGCTCGATGGTCCGGACCATCGTGATCTGCGAGTAGTAGCGGTTGTCGACGGTGCCGTGCTGAGCCCAGGGGCTGATGATCTGGACCGGGGCACGGTGGCCGTCGACGTGGTCGAGGCCGGCCTGGGAGTCGTCCTCGACGACGAAGATCGCCGAGTCCTTCCAGTACTTGCTGTGCGAGATCTCGTCAACCATCCGGCCGACCGCGAGGTCGTTGTCCGCGACCTGAGCGGCGGCGTTCGCCGGACCACCGGTGTGGTCGTTGGAGAGCCAGAACATGTTCAGGTTCGCCGGCCCGTTCTTCTCGAAGTCCTGCTTCCAGATCTCCTCCTTGTAGATGTCCGGGACACTGGTGTCGAACTTCGGGAAGCCGGGCACCGACACCTTGTTGAGCGACGGTATCGCCGAGCCCGTTTGAATGGGGTAGGCGGTCTTCTGCCCGGTCGCCTGCATGTTCTTGGTGTCGCAGTACAGGTTCTGCCAGGTCGCGCCGGACGGCTTGCTCTCGAACGACTGGAACTCGCCGAAGTCCTTGACGGACTTCCCAGCCGCCTGTGCACCGGTCCAGATGAAGCCGGACTTCTGGTGGCCGAGAGCGTCGTCCTCGGTGTCGTAGCTGCGCGTGTACTCACCGGCCGAGGACTCGGTGTACTCCGGGTTGTCGGCCTGCATCAGCCAGTTGTGACCCTCGGCGGAGTTCGTGCCGATGTCGTAGGTGTTGTCGTACAGCCCGAACTGCTTGGCCAGCGCGTGCTGGTTCGGCGTCACGTTCTCGCCGAACTGCGTAAGCGACGGGTCGCCGTTGCCCTCCGGAATGTCACCGAGGACCTGGTCGTAGGTCCGGTTCTCCTTGACGATCATGAAGACGTGCTTGATCGTCGAGGGGTCGCCGAGCTTCACCGGGACCGGCACCGGCTTCGCGTCGCCCTTGCCCTTGGCCAGCTTGACCGCGTCGCCGTTCCAGCCGTTCTGCTTGAAGACCTTGCCGGTCTCGGACTTGATGACGCTGTCGTCCGGCAGCGTGAACTGCGTCAGGCTCGACGTCGTGTCGTGGGTGCCGCGCCCGGCCCTGTTGGTGGGGCGGCGGGCGTCGATACCACGGGTGTTGGAGACGACCACGTTCTTGCCCACGGTGGTGATCTCCGCGGGGAAGTAGTCCGTCGGGAGCAGGCCGACGTAGCTGACCGGCTCCTGCGGGGAGGTGTACCGGTAGACGGCGACCGCGTTGGCGCGGCCGAGCGTCACCAGCAGGCGACCGTCGTCGGTGAGCGTCACCGCGTTGGGCTCGTAGCCGACCGACGCCTCCGGCCACGGCTGGGTGGCGATGGTCTGGACGACCTTGTCGTTGGCGGTGTTGATGACCGACACGTTGTTGTCGGCGGTGTTGGTGACGAACACCACCCCGTTCTTGGCGTACACCGCGGTCGGGTGCAGGCCGACGTCGATGCTCCCGACGGCGGCGGACGGGGCCGCCGGGTTGATGACGCTGACCGTGCCGGTGGTGGTGGCACCGGTGTCCGGGTTGGCCGGCACCTGGGTGCCGTAGGAGTTGATCGTGGTGTCGCCGGCCTTGGCCGGACGCCCGCCCTCGTTGCTGACGTAGAGCTTGTTGCCGACCATGGCGATGCCACGGGGGGCGTTGCCCACGGCCCAGCTCTGCTTGATGGTCCCGGTCGCCGCGTCGATGGCGACCACCCGGTTCTGGCCGTTGACCGCGGAGTACACGGTGGAGCCGTCGGCCGAGAACACCGCCGCACCCACCAGTGCGTGCTTGGAGCCGTCGGCCGGGATCGAGATGAACGTCGGGTTGGCGACGCTGCCGTCCGAGTTCACGGTGAACTTGGTGTAGCCGTCGCTCTGGCCCAACCACAGCTGCGAACCATCGGGCGAGTACGTCGGGCCTTCCTGGCCCACGCTGTTGCCGCTGATGCGCAGGTCGGCCGTCGAGGAGGTGCCGACGCGCTGCTTCACCTGCCCGGTCTTGAGGTCCATGACGACCAGCGACGCATCACCGTCGGCGATCGAGGCCGCGAGATGGCTGCCGTCCGGGCTGACCGAGGACGACATGATCTTGCCGTTGTTGATGACGGTGCGGCTGCCGTACGGGGCGATGTACTGGTCGGCGGAGACAACCTGGCCGTTAGCGGTGACCTGGCCGACCTGCTGGGTGCCGAACTGCTGCGTCTGGGCAACAGCGGTGCCCGTGACGGCGAGGGCGACAGCGATGCCCGTCGTTACCAGAGTGGTCCGGCGGCCGACACTTCTGCCGAAAAGGCTGATCTGTTCCTTCTCGTTACTCCGACGCTGCCGTGCTACCTGCATGGAATTATCCCTTCGGGGTGGTGTCGAGCAGTTCGACGTTGCCGTCGAACTGCCAAAGCGGGTTCGGTGCGTCCCCGGTCGGGGTCCGCACCAGGAAGTAGCCGTTCACTTCCTTCGGTCCGTCGCCATCGGCGACGAACCGCCCGTCTGCGGTGACGTCGAGCTGGTAAATGGCTGTCCCTGCGGCCTCGACGCCGGGGAGATGCCAGGTGACGACGCAACGCCAGTCGTTGCCCGGTCCCTCGGCGGCGACCTGGCCGCCGCTCTTGTTGCACGCCGCCGTGACCCGCAGTTGCGCTTCGGTGACGGCGGGGCGGTTGAGCTGCTGGGTCTGCATGCGGTAGAGGTGGGCGAATGCCGTGGCGACCGACCGCTGGACCTTGTCCTGCTCGATCCCGGAACCCATCGACGGGGTCGCCGCGGCGACGACCGAGACGGTGAGGGCGGCCAGTCCGACCAGCGGCAGGAGTCCGGTGGTGATCGCGCGGCGCCCGGAACCGTCGTAGGCCAGGTTGGTGAAATCGCGCCGGAGGAAAAGCAGGTACGCCAGCGCTGTCGCGAGCACGGTCCACACCAGGCTGACCACGATGGCGATCAGGAGAGGGGCGACCTGTGCCGGGCTGGTGAACAGACCGTTCCAGGAGATGAAGGCGTAGCCGGGCAGGGCGAGGCGTACGGCGACGGGCAGCGGCAGCATCTGGGCGAGCTGCATCGCGAGCGCGACGAGCGTGGGCAGCAGCAGTCCCATCGGGGACCGCCCCAGCGTGACGGACCCGAGTAGTCCGATCGCGGCAAGGGCCAGGGTCGGGGCGAGTACGCAGAGCCAGGCGAGCAGGACCTTGCCGGCGGTGTCCGCCGGCGTCAGCAGGTGGCCGTCGAGGCCGACCAGCGGCTGGTTGCCGACCGCCACGACCCCGCCGACCGCGCTGGAACAGGCCAGCCCGGCCACGAGCAGCAGGATGACGGTGAGGCTGGCCAGTGCCTTCGCTGCGAAGATCCGCCTGGGTGACTGGACCGCCACGAGCAGGTGGCGCCAGGTGCCGAGCCGGTCCTCGGAGGCGAACACGTCGCCGGCCACCACCGAGGTCAGCAGCGGGAGCGCCAAGCTCCCCGCGAAACCGAGCATCACCAGCGGTCCGGCCCACCCCGTGGCGTGCATCCAGCGACCGAACAGGGTGTCGGTGGGGAGCGTGCTCTGCAGGCTCACCGCGGCGACGAAGAACGCCGGCGCGATCCAGCAGGCGAGGACCAGCAAGCGGATCCGCCATTGCGAGACCAGCTTGATCAGCTCGAAGCGGTAGCCGCGCGCCACCGAGACACGGCGGACAGTGGCAACGTTGTCGTCGGCGATGGTCGCGGTCATCGGCCGGCCTCCTGCTGCTCGGTGAGGGCGAGGAACGCCGCCTCGAGCGGCGACACCACGGGTGCGAGCTCGCGCACCGCGATGCCCGCGTGCACGAGCCGCACCACCAGTTCGTCGAGGGCGGGCACCGGCGCGCGCACCACGAGCACCTCGGCGCCGTGCCGTGCCCCGGCGCCGTCGACGACGCGGATCCCGGCCGTGTCGACAGCCAGCCGGCGGGCGGCCTGCGGGTCGGAGGTGAGCAGCCGGTAGTCGAGTTCACGGTTCTCGGCGGCCAGCTTGCTCAGCGGGCCGGAGAAGACGACCCGTCCGGTGGCGACGATGGTGACCTCGGAGCACAGTGCCTCGAGGTCGTCCATGCGATGGCTCGAGAGCACGACGCTGGTTCCGTCCGTCGCGAGCCGGGTGAGGACACCGTGTACGTGTTTCTTGCCGGCCGGGTCCAGGCCGTTGGAAGGTTCGTCGAGCACGAGCAGCCGGGGCTTGGTGAGCAGGGCGGCGGCCAGCCCGAGCCGCTGACGCATGCCGAGGGAGAAGCCGCGGGCCCGGTCGTCGGCGACATCGGTGAGCCCGACCTGGTCGAGCACGTCGTCGATCCCCGTTGTCCGCGCGTCGTGGCCGCGGAGAGCGGCCAGCGCGGCGAGGTTCTGCCTGGCGGTGAGCGAGGGGTAGAGACCGGGCCCATCCACGAAACCCGCGACACCGCCGGGAGCGGCGAGCGCCCGCCCGACCGGCGTACCCAGGATCTCGAGGCGGCCGCTGTCGGCGACAGCCAGGCCCAGCAGGAGACCGAGCAAGGTCGTCTTGCCGGCGCCGTTCGGTCCGACCAAGCCGTGGATCTGCCCCTGCGTCACATCCAGATCGACGCCGTCGAGTGCGACGACGTCGCCGAAGCACTTGGTGATCCCGCGAGCCCGGACCGCGAGGTGTGTGTCCATGAGTCCCTTCCTTCGAATTCCTCAGGGACTTTAGGTGCAGCACACAACGTTTCGGGGGTGGCGGTTGAACGTTCATGGAACGGATCGTCAAGGGTTGGCAAGTTGTGTGCACGAGTAGCCAGCATCGAGCCGGACTTGGGCAATGCCTGGACGCACCGAGTCCGTACGACGTACCGAGGCCCGCAATTCGGTGCACTACTCAGGTTGAACTCGTGGAGTCCGGTGATCTGATTGCGTCGTCGTCCATGGTCAGGCCGGTGGGTGGCAGGCAGCCGTCGACCAGGTGGGGCCGGTACTGGATCTTCTTCAGCTTCCGCTTGATCACGCGGGTCAGGTGCATGAGATCGGCGGCGGCGAAGTCGGCCAGCCGCTTGGGGAGCGACCAGAACCTTTCCAACCTGGTTGGGTGCAGAGCGAGTTGGGACCTGCTGGGCGTGGGAGGAGGTGAAGCTTCTGGTAGATGGGGGCAACGAGTGGATGTTGGCGAATACTCAGAGCGAGGAAATGGTCATCTGCTCGCGGAACTTCGCGCCGAACGGTCCCGAGTGACGGCCCGCCCCGAGCCCTCCTGTCCGCCGATCTCCGTCTGCGCCGCCCCGGCCATG
>NZ_JBSFMS010000047.1:0-49833 GCF_053599675.1 Streptomyces sp. NPDC000880
GCTTCGGGCCCATCGCGAACTCCAGCGTGCCGCCTGCCGCGACGGCTCGACCCTTCCGACCGGCTCGGCGCCACATCGGGTGCGCCGAGCCCGGGCGTCAGTGTGTCCTGTCCGTTCGGCCAATGATCGCCCAGGCCTTCGCCGGGTCGAAGTTCTCGCCGTCGTCGGTGAGCAGGGCGTCGGCCGGCGCATCGGGCAGGCGCGGAATGAGCCGCCGCCGCAGGATCTCACCGGCGCCGTAGCGGCCGTTGGATGAACCCGTACCCGACAAGAGGTGCCCCGTCGCGGACTACGTCGCTGACCACAGCGACGATCGAGCAGTCCATCGCACTGAAGTCGATCCAGGCGTTCCTGATCGAAGAGCGATCGGGACGGTGCCCTCGTGCACGGACACGATCTTCATGACCCCTATAGTTCATATCTTATAAGATCTGTTTCCGGAGGGTACGATGCGGCAAGCGTCGGCACAAGAGGCAGATCACCAGCACGGGAAGGCGGCCGAAGAATGAACGGGCCGAACGTCTACCTCAGTAAGAGCGACGCCGCCTACGCCGAAGTCCGTCGGCAGATTCTGTCAGGCGCCCTGGCGCCGGGTTCCCGCCTGGCGCAGTACGACCTCGCCGAGTCGCTGAACATGAGCATCACGCCACTCCGTGAGGCGCTGCGCCGGCTGCGCGGCGAAGGGCTGATCGACCTCGACACGCACCGGGACGCCCGGGTGGCCCGGCTGGACGCCGTGGAGGCAAGGGAACTCTTCGAGATCCGGCTCTCCCTGGACCCGCTCGCCGTCGAACTGGCCGCCCAGCGCCGCACGGACGCCGACATCACAGCCATGCGCACGACGGTGGAGCTGATGCTGCCGGTGACCAAGCGATGGGGCGAGGAGGGGCTCCTCGCGCACCGGGACTTTCACCAGGCCCTGTACCGGGCCTCGCACAACGACACGCTGATCCGCATGCTCGACGACCTGTGGGACAAGTCCGACCGCTACCGCAGAATGGGCCTCCACCTGCCGCCGGGCGACGAGCCGCGGATGCGCGACTTCGAGGAACATCGCCAGGTGATGGACCTGGTCATCGCCGGTGACGCCGCCGGTGCCACCGCACTGATGCGCTCCCACATCCAGCACAGCCTGACTTCCTCGGCCATCGAAGTGCTCGAGGGCCCGGGCAGGGCCTAGGCGTGGGGTGTGCGGACCACGGCGCAGTTGGCGGCCGTGCCCGACGGGCAGGCTGATGTCCGTGTCAGATTGCTGTGATGCCGAAGGCCTTCAGCTTGCGGTACAGGGAGGAGCGTGCGATCCCGAGGGTTGCAGCGGCCTGGAGGCGGTTGCCGCCGGCGCTGTGGAGCGCCTTGACGATCGCGTCGCGTTCGATGCTCTCCATACCGGTGAGCTGCCGTCGGCCCGCATCGTGGCAGTATCCGGGCAGGTCCTCCGTCTGAATGTCCCCGGCCGGCCGTTTGAGCAGTGCTGAGGACAGTGCATGCTCGAGCTGTGTGATGTTGCGTGGCCACGGGTACCGGGAGATCACCCGCAGGGCGGCCGGGCTGACCCGGGTGCCCCGCCTGCCGGAGATCTTGGCGAGCACCTGGTCGACCACGGCAGGGATGTCCTCGGAGCGGTGACGCAGGGGCGGCACCGTCACGGCCTGCTGGAAGTGCACCAGGAGATCCTGGAACGGCAGGTCCGAGTCGATACTCGCATCGGACAGTGTGGCGGCGATGAAGACAACTCGGTCGCTGCCTGCCAGGGCCGTCAGGAGCGTGCCGAGTCGCTCGGCCCCGTCCGTCGACAACTGATCGATGTTCCGGAAGATGTACAGCGTGGGAAGGGTGGCCGCTTCGAGGGCGACCTCGACGTCGGTCTCATGTGACATGTCCAGCACATCGACGAGCAGACTGCGTCCGCCGGGATTGACCCGGTGATAGATCTCGGCGATGAGTGAGAACTTCCCCGTGCCGGTCTCGCCGATGACCAGCAGCGGGCGATGGAGATGCAGCGCTGACGCGATCTCTTTGCAAGCGCGGGTCCACAGGGGCGACCGGCCGCTGTCGTGCAGCGAGGCGGGAGTAAGGAGCCCCACGGCCGTATTGGCCCCGGCGCCCGGGGGCAGCGCGGGCACGGCGTGCTCCGCGGCCGGCAGGCTCGGCTGGGGGAGGTTGTCCTCCGAGACGAGGACGATCTCGACGACCGTGCCGACCACCCCGGTCCCGACCATGACGTGGTTGCCCCGGACGCGGATGACCTTGCCGGTGCTCAGCTCGAGCTGGTCCACGACACCGTCCCGCCGGCCCATGAGGTAGCGCGCGTAGTCCTGAACGGTCTGTTGCTCCGCGGGGGAGATCAGTGTCTGGGCGACGACGTTGGACATCACCACTGTGCCCCCGACAGCCATGACGGCAGCGCGGGAGCGGGCGTCGATCCGGACGAAGGTCTCGAACAGGGCCTGCTGGGAATGGCTGCGGTCGAGCAGCAGGTTGCGCGCGATGTCTTGGGCGGCCGACCGGACCAGCGAGTGGAACAGCGGACTGGAGTGCTCCGCCAGGCAACTGATGTCGAGGACCCCCTCGATGCGACCGCTGAGCGGGTCCCGAATGGGGGCTCCGGCGCAAGCGAACGGCTGAAGACGCTCGTGGAAGTGCTCCGGCCCCACGATGTGGATGGGCTGGCCGGACTCGAAGACGGTCCCGACGCCGTTGGTTCCGATACAGCCTTCGGCGTAGTCGAAGCCGGGTGCGAACGACACATTGTCGAGGAGCAGCCCGATCGTGAGCGATGTGTCGACTCGGGTCAGGACCCGGGCCTTGCCGTCTGTCACGGCGATGCTCAGCGGAATGTCCGCGGTCTCCTGGCTCAGCCGGTCGATGATCGGCCGGGCGCAGCGGACCAGCCGCGAAGAGGTGTCCAGGTCGTCGTAGTAGACCGCCCGTGAGCTCGCCGCGTCCACCCCGGCGCTGCGCGAGCGCCGCCACGAAGCTGCGACCACGTCGGTGACCGCGTCCTCCACGGCGGAGTTCGAGGTCAGAAAGCCGGCACGGGCTGCAGCGATCCTGAGGCTTCGGTCGGCGACGTCCATGTCCATTTGGCGGCCTTTCTCTGCGGCGGACCAAATCGTCTCCCCAAGACCTGCGGGCTGGCAAGACACGCGACGTGATCTAGGGGCCGCTCGCAGTGTCCGAATGTGGGACACCCGCACCCGATGAGAAGCGGCCCACAGTGGTCCCCACGAAATCCTGAAACACACGGGAAATGTGAATGACCCAAATAATCCTCGGAAAACGTTAGGGAACATTCATGGAACGTCTGATCAACATCGATAATGGTGGGACGCTCACCGATATCTGTGTCTGGGACGGGCAGGGCTTCACCTACACCAAGACCCTGACCACCCCGTTCGACCTGTCCAAGTGCCTCTTCGACGGCATGGCCAAGGCATCCGTGAGTGAGTTCGGCGAACCGAACCTGGAGGCGCTGCTTCACAGCACCAAGCACATCCGGTACTCCACCACGCAAGGAACCAACGCCCTGGTGGAGCGCAGGGGACCTCGTATCGGACTGATCACGGACGACCCGGCCGTAGCCGACGAGATGAGGGCGACAGAGGGGGAGGCCGGTCTCTTCGACGACCTCGTCGGCTCGCGCGTCGCTGTCATCGATCCGAATTCCGACCAGGAAAGCCTCGACTTCGACCTCGTGCAGCGGGTGAACAGACTGACGACTGATGGTGCGGCCCGCATCGTCGTCGCGCTGGGTGAGGAGAACGGTGACGACGAGCGCCGGATGCGCAGCATTCTGCTCCGCAAGTTCCCGCGCCACCTCCTCGGGTCGGTGCCGATCCTCTACTCGTGGGAACTCACGGCGGACCGCGTGCGGACCCGGCGGATCTGGTCCGGAGTAATCAACGCCTTCCTGCACCCGACGATGGAGCGATTCCTCTACCACACCGAGGACCGCCTGCGGTCACACAGGGTCCGCAACCCGCTGCTCATCTACCGCAATGACGGGGCCTCCTCGCGGGTGGCGAAGTCGGTCGCGCTCAAGACCTACTCCTCGGGTCCCCGCGGCGGGCTCGAGGGAACCCGGGCGCTGGCCGAGGCCTACGGCCTCAGTCATGTGCTGATGATCGACGTCGGCGGGACCACCACCGACGTCGGATCGGTCAAGGACTTCCAGATCGAGGTGCGGCGTCGCGGCTCGATCAAGGGTGCCCCGATCTCCTTCCCGATGAGCGACGTCTACTCCAGTGGCGTGGGCGGCAGCTCGATCATCGCTGTCGAGGGTGGCGAAATCGTCGTCGGCCCGGAGAGCGTCGGCGCCGCACCCGGCCCCGCCTGCTTCGGCTTCGGCGGCAAGAGCGCCACCATCACCGACGTCAACCTCCTGCTGGGCGTGCTCGACCCTGCGACCTACCTCGACGGCGGGTTCACGCTCGACGCGGAGCGGTCGAAGGCCGTCATAACGACCACGGTCGCCGAGCCGCTGGGCATCGGCCTGGAGGAGGCCCTCATCCGGATGGAGGCGGCCTACTTCGCAACGATCGCCGCCGCTTTCGCCGACAGCATCGAGGACGCCACGGACACCACGGTCGCGGCCTTCGGCGGTGCGGGTCCCATGAGCGCCTGCGGTGCGGCCCGGCTCAACGGCGTCAAGACCGTCCTCGTCCCCAAGCTCGCCGCAGTCTTCTCCGCGTTCGGGATCAGCTTCTCCGACATCGGACAGAACTACGAGGTCGCACTTCCCGATTCCTCGGCCGAGGGCGCCCGGGCGGTGTACGACGGACTCCTCGAACGTGCCGAGCGCGACATGTTCCAGGAGGGGCACGACCTGGCCTCGTGTGCTTTGACGTGGAGCGTGGCGGCGGAGGAGGACGGCACGCTGGTGTCGGAGACTGCCTACGTCCCCGGTGCCGCGCCGGTCGTGGGCCCCGGTCAGCACGGGTCGATGAGGCTCAAAGTCACTGCCGCACTGCCGCACACCGAACTCGCCGACGACGAGTGGCTCACGCCCCGGCCGGCCGTGGCCTCGGGAACACGCCGGGTGCGTTCGAGCGCGAGCCAGGTCGACGACGTCCCCGTTTACTCGCTGCTCGACCAGGCGCCGGGTGCCAAAGCTCAGGGTCCGGCGATCGTCGAGGGCCCGTTCTTCACCGCTCGTGTCCTGTCGGGCTGGCAGCTCGACGTCACGGCCGGTGGCGACCTGATGCTCACCGATCTCCACTGACCGTGGATCCCTCAGCTCACGAAAGGCCAGGCACCATGCGAATCCCGATGACGGAGTACCTGCTCATCGACCTGGACACCGAGCGGTGGGTGTGTCGGGTCTGCGAACACGACCTTGGTGACGCCAACGGTAACTACAAGGAGGGGACGCTCGTCTACGACCGCGACCCCCGGGAGATCCACCAGCCGATCATCGACCCGGAGCGGTACGAGTTCACGTTCTCCCCGGACCCGTCCTACTGCCGCATCCTCGAGTTCTACTGCCCGGGCTGCGCCACCCAGTTGGAGACCGAGTACGTGCCGCCGGGCCACCCGCCGACCGTCGACATGCTCTGGGACATCGACTCCCTTCGCGCCCAGTGGCAGGCGCGCGGCACCGACCCCATGACCGCCGTCACCTACGGCCCCGGCGAGGACGTCGAAAGGCACTTGCACTCGGCCACGGACTCCCACTGACAGCTGAGCAGGAAAGGACGTCAGATGAAGCGCATATCCGTCGACATCGGCGGCACGTTCACCGACTGTTTCTTCGTCTGGGACGAAAAGTATATCGAGGCCAAGGCCTTGACGACGCACCACAATCTGGCACTTGGCTTCAACGAGGCGCTCGACCTCGCGTGCGGCCGGGCCGGGCTGGACCGCGACCTGGTGCTGTCCGAAGTCGACTCTGTCCGCTACGCGACGACGCTGGGCACCAACGCGCTCATCGAGCGCAAGGGACCCAAGGTCGGCGCCATCGTTACCCACGGGTTCGAGGACACGATCCCGTTGTCCCGCGGCCGCGGTTACGGTGAGGGTCTCGACCCGTCGATGCAGCAGAACCTGCCGGCGGCCGAGCGACCCGTGCCGCTGGTTCCGCGGGAGCTCATCCGCTCGGTCAAGGAGCGGGTCAACTCCGCCGGCCGGATCGTCATCCCGCTGCACGAGACGGATGTGCGCACCATGGTGCGCGAACTCGTCGACGCGGGAGCCGAGGCGCTGGTCGTGTCGCTCACCAATGCCACTGAGAACCCCGAGCACGAGCTACGCATCCAGGAGATCATCCTGGATGCCTACCCGCCGCACGAACTCGGCGCCATCCCGGTCCTGCTGGGACACCAGGTGTCCGGCCGTAAGGGCGAGTACGTGCGCGCCACCTCCACCATCGTGGACGGCTTCCTGCACGAGATCATGTTCCACGCCCTGAGCCAGCTGGCGAACAACCTGCGCGACTCCGGCTACGACAAGCCCATGCTGGTCATCCACAACTCCGGCGGCATGGCGCAGATGAACTCGACGGACGCCCTGCAGACCATTCACTCCGGTCCCATCGCCGGCGTCGGCGCGGCCGAGCACCTGTCCAGTGAGACCGGGATCGGCCATGTCATCTCCACCGACATGGGCGGCACTTCCTTCGACATCGGTCTGGTCCCCGAGGGCGGTGTCAAGCACTACGACTTCCAGCCGACGATCGACCGCTGGCTGGTGTCGGTGCCGATGATCCACCTGCTGACCCTGGGAGCCGGTGGCGGCTCCATCGCCTCGTACGACCGGATCCACAAGGGCGTCAAACTCGGTCCCGAGTCGGCGGGGTCCGATCCCGGCCCGGCATGTTACGACCGCGGCGGTCTGCGGGCCACCGTTACCGACGCCGACCTGCTGCTCGGTTATCTCGACCCGGACAACTACGCCAACGGATTCATCAAGCTCAACCCCAAGCGGTCCGTCTTCGCGATCGAGGAGACGCTCTGCGACGAGCTCGACATGGACGTCATCCAGGCGGCCAAGGAGATCAAGCGCGGCGTCGACGAGCAGATGGCCATCGGCATCGCCAAGGAGCTGCGGGTACGGGGCTACCTCCCCGAGGACTTCACGATGCTCGCCTACGGCGGCAACGGTCCGCTGCACGCCTGCGGAATCGCCGACCAAGCCGGGATCAAGAAGATCCTCGCGCCGCCCTTCGCCTCGGTGTTCTCCGCCCTGGGTGCCGGCAACATGAAGCAGCTGCACATCCACGAGCGCGGCGCCCACGTGGTGATGTACAACGCCACGACACGCGCGCTGTATGACCGGTACGACGAGTTCAACACCATCGTCGAGCAGCTCGAGGCGAAAGGCCGGGAGGACCTGGTGCGCCAGGGCTTCGACCCGGCGGACGTGCGCTACCGGCTCGAGATGGACATGCGCTACGGCAACCAACTCGTCACCACCGCCGTGGTGTTCGACATCAACCGGATCCACGGAGTCGGCGACGTCCTGCAGATGATCCGGACCTTCTCCGACATCTACGGCCAGCGCTACGGCGAGGGCTCCGAGGCACCCGAGGCCGGCATCCGCGTCCAGACCATCCGCGTCGCCTCGTTCGTCGACGGCGACGTCGTGAAGTTCGACTCCCTCGAGTACGCGGGCGAACGCACGGTGCCGACCCCGGTGAGCCGCCGCGAGGTCCATTTCACCGGCACGGACGAACCGGTCAGCACGCCGATCTACGACGCCGCCGCGCTGACCCACCAGCACCTGATTCCCGGCCCGGCCATCGTCACCACCGCGAACACCACCTACCTCGTCGAGCCCGGCTGGCGCCTGGAACCCACACCCCAAGGTGCCGTGTGGTTCCTGCGCGACTGAGCCCCCCCACACTTCAAGGAGTAGCGAAATGACTGCCATTCACGAGTCTCCGGCCTCCGGGCTGACGACCCAGGAGCAGCAGTGGGTCGACCAGTTCATGGACGAGACCACCCTCTTCCTGGGCCCCGACCGGGACATCATGCGCTCCCACCACATCGCGCCCCGCTCGGTCCTGGAGGATGAGTACATAGCCAAGGGCATCGATCCGCTGCAGATCGACCGCATCCGCAAGCGGCTCGCCGGCGCCCTCGACGAGGGCTACGAGATGTGCGAGGCCATGGGTGCGGCACCCGGTGCGAAGTGGGGCGATCTCACCACTGCCGTCTACACGGCCGCCGGTGACGTCACCTACCTGTCCTGCCACGGCGTGATCGCCTTCTCGGCGATCCTGCACCACCCGATCCGGTACATCATGAAGTACTGGAAGGACGAACCGACGGTGGGCATCCACCCGGGCGACGGGTTCATCCACAACGACGCCCGTTACGGCAACGTTCACAACACCGACCAGTCGATGATCATGCCGGTCATCCGCAACGGCGAGGTCATCGCCTGGGTCGCCGCCACCATTCACGAGGGCGAGAACGGTGCCTGCGAGCCCGGGGGTATGCCCTCCGGCTCGGAGACCCCGTTCGACGACGGTCTGCGCATGAGCCCCTTCAAGATCGTCGAGCGGGGTGAGCTGCGCCGGGACCTGCTGACCTTCCTGCAGCACTCCGTGCGTGACCCCAAGCTGCAATTGGCCGACCTGAAGGTCAAGATCGGCGCCGTGCAGCGCATCATGGAGCGCATCGACCTGCTGATCGACGAGGTCGGCGTCGAGACCTTTGTGGCCGCCCTGCGCGTCACCGTCGAGGACGTCGAGGAGGAGGTCCGCCGCAGGATCAAGGAACTGCCGGACGGCACGGTCCGGTTCAACCAGTTCATGGACTCCACGCTCAAGGAGAACATCCTCATCAAGCTCGCCTGCAAGGTGACCGTCAAGGGCGACAAGATGACGGTCGACCTTCGCGGGACCGGGCCGGAGATCCTCAACCGTGCCATCAACTCCCCCCTGTGCTCGGTGAAGTCGATGTTCATGCAGGCGATCTTGGCCTTCTGGTGGCCGGATCTGCCCCGATGCACCTCGGCCATGAGCCCGATCGAGATAATCTCCGACGAGCACACGTGGGCGGACGCCGGCTACGACGCGCCGATGGGGCAGTCGCTGCAGGCATCCTTCCGGGGATTCTCCGCCCTGCAGTCGTCCTGGGCGAAGCTGCAGTTCGCCAACCCGGAGAAGTTCTCCAACGTCATCGCTCCCTGGTTCAACCAGATCAACACCTTCCTGTGGGGCGGTGTCACCCAGCACGGCGACCAGGTCGGCAACCTGTGCGCGGACCTGAACGGCATGCCGGGCGGGGCGAAGCCCTTCCTGGACGGCGAGGACGCCGTCTCGCCCCTGTTCTGCGCCATGGCCGACACGGCCGAGCAGGAGGTCATGGAGGAGGAGGTGCCCTTCATGCAACTGGTCTCCAAGCGCCTGGTCCGCGACAACATGGGCTTCGGCAAGCACACCGGCGGCATGGGCTACGAGATGATCGTCGCCAGCGAGGGCACGCCGCTGTGGGGATTCATGACCGTGACCTCCGGTGCCAAGTTCTCCTCGGTCTACGGCATGTTCGGCGGCTACGGCTGCGGCACCTACCCTCTGGCCCGGGTCAAGGGCATCAATGTCTACGACGTCCTGCGCAAGGACCCTGCCCGCTTCGACCTGTCGATCGAGAAGGTCATGAACGAACAGCCCTTCGAGGGCGGCCAGTACATGACCGACCACATGGGGCTGCAGTTCGACGTCGCCAAGGACGGCGAGCTGTACATGATGAGCCAGGGAGCCGGCGGCGGTTACGGTGACGTCCTGGAGCGCGACCCGTTTGCCGTGGTCAAGGATGTCGAACTGAAGCGGATCAGCGACAAGGTTGCCCGGGACATCTTCGCCGTGGCCTTCGACCCGGACACGTTCATCCTGGACGTCGAGGGCACGAAGGAGCTGCGGGTCCAGGCCCGTCAGGACCGGCTCCGGCGCGGCAAGCCGTACGCCGAGTTCGTCGAGGAGTTCGTCACCGACGAGCCCGCCGAGGGACTGCTGTACTACGGCTCCTGGGGCGACGACACCGAGGAGCTGACCGCCACGGTGTTCGGTATCGACGGACCCCAGCGGGTCACCGCCCCGATCGCCGAGATGCCGATCGTCATGCTTCCGGACCGCCGGGACCTCAAGGTCGCCGCTCTCGAGGCCCGGGTGCGCGAGCTTGAGGACAAGCACGGCGAGGAGGTCAACCGCAAGTCCTGACCGTCCGCGCCGGGCGGCGTTCGGTGTCGCCCCGGCAGAGCACCGGCCGGGGCGATACCCAGGGGCGACGCCCCGGAGTGTCGCCCCGGCACGGATGTCGCGCCCGTGACTGAACGCTCGCTCGTCCGATCCGGCGACTCCGTCGATGTCAGCACCGTCGGCTGTCCCAACTCCCGCTGTACTCCGCGCCCACTTCTCGACGCCGGGATCACCAAATGGCCATGGATTTCACCTCGATCGTCTCCGCACCGCCCTCGGGCCGCCGTACCGCGTTGGTCATCGACCATCACTGGTACGCGCAGGCCGTCATCCTGCAAGGACGGCCGGTTCCCTGGACGGATCCGGTTGCCTACGCGCAGTACACCGGGCAGGCCCAAGGCCTGCTCAGACCGGACACTACGCTGCTGGACCTGGGCGCGTTCTACGACTGCGTCCTCGCGGAGAACGACGCCCTCCGGTCGTCCCTGTCAGCCCGGACGCGCACCGGATATGCCCTCAAGACCTTGCTGGCCCACGAGGGGACCGCCGGCCTGGCCGTCGAACTGGCCGGTGTCGTGTCGCAGACCTCCAAGGCCCCACTGGTCGTTCAGGTCCCCTCCCCGATGCACTGGCTGGCTCGGACCCACGAGGCAAGCGGTGCCGGGGCAGTGGCCGACCTGAGTGCCGACCATGCGGAGAATGCCGCCATGTACCTCGCCGGCTGGCTGCGGCGGCTGTCGGCCCTGCCGGTTTCCATGCTGCTTCTCGACGAGCGGTGGAACGGGACGGTGCAATTGCCGCCCATCGACGAGTCGGCCAACGAGCCGGTCTCGAACACCGCCGAGCACTACCGCTGGGCGCTTGGCCGGCGTGACAACGACGGCGTCACGGTGGGGGGAACGCCGGTGACCGGTGTTGCGGTGCCGCCGGACTACTGGCGGTCGGAAGGCGCCACGGCGCCGGTCGGTGACTTCCTCATCGCGGACATCCCTGCGGACGCGGTCCCGGAAACCGTACTGGCCCAGCTCGCACAACTGACCTGAGGGGCAAAGAGGATGGACAAGATCGTAGCAAGCGCGGCCGAGGCGGTAGCGGACATCCCCTCCGGGGCCAGGATCGCATCCGGTGGGTTCGGCGTCTCGGGGATCCCCGCCGTGATCATCGATGCCCTGGTCGAGCTCGGCGTCACTGATCTGGAGATCTTCTCCAACAACTGCGGAACCGACGGAGTAGGGCTCGGAAGGCTGTTGGAGAACAAGCAGATCCGCCGCATCGTGGCGTCCTATGTCGGTGAGAACAAGGAGTTCGCGCGCCAGTTCCTCGCGGGCGAACTGGAGGTCGAGCTCACGCCGCAGGGAACGCTGGCCGAGCGGCTGCGGGCCGCGGGTGTGGGCGTGCCGGCGTTCTACACGATGACGGGCATGGGAACTCAGGTCGCCCGGGGCGGGTTGCCGTGGCGATACGCCTCGGACGGTTCCATCGCCGTCGCCTCCCCGCCGAAGCCGACAGCGGAGTTCTCGGGGCAGACGTATCTCCTTGAGCGCGCGCTGCCCGCAGACTTCGCTGTCGTGCGCGCCTGGAAGGGCGACCGTCACGGGAACCTGCAGTTCCGCATGGCCGCGCGCAACTTCAACCCCATCTGCGCGATGGCCGGCGCCGTCGCCATCGCCGAGGTGGAGCACCTCGTCGAGCCGGGCGACATCGACCCGGACGCGGTGCACCTGCCCGGTGTCTATATCGACCGGGTGGTGCCTTTGACGGCGGAACAGGCTGCCGACAAGGGAATCGAGATGCTCACCACTCGTCCGCGACAGTCCGCGAAGGACGGTATCTGACAATGGCACTGACGAGAGAGCAGATGGCCGCGCGCGCTGCGCAAGAACTGCGTGACGGCGACTATGTCAACCTCGGGATCGGCTTGCCCACGCTCGTGCCGAACTATGTCGCGGACAGTGTCGAGTTGTTGCTGCAATCCGAGAACGGCATCCTGGGCACCGGCCCCTACCCGTTCGAGGGCGACCAGGACCCCGACCTCATCAACGCCGGCAAGGAGACGGTCACGGTACGGCCCGGCGCCTCCTTCTTCGACTCCGCGACCAGTTTCGGGATGATCCGCTCCGGAAAGATCGACGCCGCCATCCTCGGAGCGATGCAGGTCTCCGCCACCGGAGACATCGCCAACTGGATGATCCCCGGCAAGATGGTCAAGGGTATGGGCGGAGCCATGGACCTCGTCCACGGCGCCAAGAAGGTCATCGTCCTCATGGAGCATGTCGCCAAGGACGGGGCATTCAAGATCCTGAACACGTGCTCCCTTCCCCTGACAGGGGAGCGCGTCGTCCAGCGCATCATCACCGACCTCGCCGTCATCGACGTCACGGATGCCGGCCTGAAGCTCGTGGAGTGTGCTCCCGGCGTCACCGAGTCCCAGGTGCGCGATGCGACCGAACCGACGCTGTTCTAGGGGCATCTGGCGTGAACATTGCCCGTCTGCTGGATCGAGCCGCTCAGGACGCGCCGGACCGTACGGCGGTCTATGTCGGCACGCGGCCAGTGAGTACCTATCTGCAGTTGCGGGACCGTGTCGCGGCACTCGCCGGGGCGTTGCGCCGACGCGGCTGCGTGCCCGGCGACCGCTTCGCGTTGTTCATGGGCAACCGGCCCGAGTACCTGGAACTGCTCTTCGCCGCCTGGTGGGCCGGCCTGGTCGTGGTGCCCGTCAACGCCAAGCTGCACCCGCAGGAGGTCGCCTACATCCTGGCGGACGCTCAGGCGCGACTCCTTGTGACGGACCGGCAGCATGTCGACGGGGTCCGCACCGTCCTCGACGGCGACATGGCGGGGATCGATCTGCTCGTCGCGGACTCACCGGACTACGACGCGCTGATCGACAACCCGCCGACACCCCTGGAGCCGTGCGCGAGCACGGCAGTGACCGACATCGCGTGGCTGTTCTATACGTCGGGGACGACCGGCCGTCCCAAGGGCGTGATGCTCGCCCATCGACAGCTGCTGGCGATGATCATGAGCTACCACGCACAGGTGGACGCGGTGGGGCCGCAGGACAAGACCCTGTACGCCGCCCCGATGTCGCACGGCGCGGGGCTCTACAGCGGAGTCTTTATGGTGAATGGGTCCGGGCATGTCTTCCCGCCCAGCGGCGGCTTCAACGCGCTCGAGGTCTGCTCCATCGCCCAGGACCTGGGGCGGGTGTCGCTCTTCGCCGCCCCCACGATCGTCAACCGTCTGGTGCGGCATGTCGAGCGGGCCGAGGTCTCGGTCAAGGAGTCCGGAGCATTCAGAACCATCACGTACGGGGGCGGACCGATGTACGTCGATGACTTCATCCGGGCACGTCGGGCGTTGGGGGACTGCTTCGTACAGATCTATGGTCAGGGCGAGTCCCCGATGACCATCACCACCCTGAGCCGTGGCGCCATCGCTGACGACGGGCACCCGCGGTGGCTGGAGCGGATCCGCAGTGCAGGCAGGGCATTTGCGATGTGCGAGGTCGCGGTCGTCGACGCGGACGGACAACCGTTTCCCCCTGGCGTGACCGGCGAGATCACCGTGCGCGGCGACAGTGTGATGCTCGGCTACTGGCGAAATCCCGAGGCCACCGCCACGGCCGTCCGCGACGGCTGGCTGTGGACGGGAGACATAGGCAGTCTCGACGAGGGCGGTTACCTCACCCTCAAGGACCGATCCAAGGACCTGATCATTTCCGGCGGCACGAACATCTACCCCCGAGAGGTGGAGGAGGTCCTGCTTCGGCACGAGGGAGTCGCTGAGGTCTCGGTGATCGGTCGACCCGACTCGGAGTGGGGCGAAGCGGTGATGGCCTGCGTCGTGCTGTGCGACCCGGCGGTCGGTGCCCAGGACCTCGACGAGTTCTGCCGCCGGCACATGGCCCGCTTCAAGCGGCCCAAGGAATACCGCTTCCTCGATGCCCTCCCGAAGAACAGCTACGGCAAGGTGCTCAAGACGCAGCTGCGGGAGGCGTATGCCCAGGACCGTGCGCAGACCTCCTACGGGGTGTCCGGCCCGGGCCCACAGACCCCACAAGCCCACCAGTGAAGGACTGACGACGATGACGGTGCCCGTGTGGATTCTCGGCGGCTACCAGAGCGACTTCGCCCGCAATTTCACCAAAGAGGGACTTGAGATCAGCGACCTCGTGAAGGAGACCACGGCAGGAACGCTCGAGGCTGCCGGCGTCGGCGCCGACCAGGTCGAGGTTGTGCACTTCGCCAATGCGATGGGTGAGTTCTACGTCAAGCAGGGACACCTGGGCTCGATGGTCGCCACCGTGGTGCCTGAGCTGACAGGGATCCCCGCCTCCCGCCACGAGGCCGCCTGCGCCTCGGGCAGTGTGGCCGTCATGGCGGCCATGGCCGACCTGGAGTCCGGGCGGTACGACGTCGCCCTCGTGGTCGGCGCCGAGATCGAGCGCAATGTGCCGGGCAAGGTCGGTGCCGGGTATCTGGCGAGCGCGTCGTGGGTCGGCCACGAGGGGGAGGGCCAGGACTTCGTGTGGCCGTTCACCTTCTCGGAGATCGCGGAGGAGTACGACCGGCGATTCGGTCTCGATGCCAACCACCTGCGGGCGATCGGGCGGCAGAACATCGCCAATGCCAAGGCCAACCCCAAGGCCCAGACGCGCGGCTGGGAGACGCCGGCGGAATGCTTCACCGAGGACGACGACGCCAACCCGCAGGTTGTGGGTCGCGTGCGACGCTACGACTGCAGCCAGGTCACCGACGGCGGCGCAGGCCTGGTGCTGGTGTCCGATCGCTGGCTGAGAGAGAAGGGCGGCGCCGTGCACGCCCCAGTCGCGCGCATCGCGGGGTGGGGGCACCGGAGCGCGTCCTTGCACCTCCAGAACAAGCTGGACTCCAGCAAGGGCAGCGACTTTGTGTTCCCGCACGTCCGGGACACCATCTCCGACGCCTTTGCGCGCGCCGGGATCGGCGATGTGTCCGATCTCGACGGCATCGAGACCCATGACTGCTTCACGGTGTCGCAGTACCTGGCCATCGACCACTTCGGCATCACTGAGCCCGGCGGCAGCGGCAACGCCGTCGTCAACGGCGACACGGCCAGGGACGGACGCATCCCGATCAATCCGAGCGGTGGACTCATCGGTGGCGGACACCCCGTGGGAGCCACCGGCGTGCGGATGTTGCTCGACGGCTACTTGCAGGTCACCGGTCAGGCGGGCGGCTACCAGGTTGTGGATGCGCGCCGGTTTGCGACGCTGAACTTCGGAGGCAGTACGGCGACCGTCGTCTGCACGGTCATCGAGCGCTGACGGCGCACGGATCCGGCCAGCCGCCCTCCTCCGCCGCGGCACGGAATCCGGCCTCGTCTCGGGACCGGACGGACGTGTCGGGCGCGGAGGGCCTGGTCAGCAAGGGCTGATGAGGTCAGCAAATCCTCGGTAGTTGTTCCCCGAGGGGCAGGTCGACGACGCGTGTACCGCCCAGCCCGGTGCGGGCCACCACCATGCCCGGATGCTCGGCCACGCACTCGCCGATCACGGTGGCGCCCGCTCCCTGGGGGTGCGCGTGCATGGCGGCGAGGACGGCGTCCGCGTCCGTGCGCGGCACGAATGCCACCAGACGGCCCTCGTTGGCGACGTACAGAGGATCCAGCCCCAGGAACCCACAGGCGTTGGCCACGGCATCCGGTACCGGGATGTCCCGCTCGGTGAGGACGACGCCGGTGTCCGAGGCGACGGCGATCTCGTTGAGCGCCGTGCCGAGACCGCCGCGGGTGGGGTCGCGCAGGACGTGCAGTTCATGGGTGACGGCCAGCATCGCCTCGACCAGGCCGCCCAGCGGCGCGGTGTCGCTCACCACCTCCACCCCGAACTCCAGGCCCTCACGCACGCTCATGATGGCGATGCCGTGCATGCCGATGGGGCCGCTGACGATAACGACGTCCCCGGGAGCCGCCCGCTGGGGGCGGATGTCCACGCCGTCCGGGACGAGACCGATCCCCGATGTGTTGAGGTAGATACCGTCGCCGTGTCCCGCCTCGACGACCTTGGTGTCGCCCGTGACGACGGAGATGCCCGCCGCCGCGGCAGCCGCCCCGATCGCGTCCGCCACCCGTCCCACGACGGGGAGGCCGACACCCTCCTCCAGGATGAAGGCGCAGGAGAGGAACGAGGCATGGGCGCCGCTCATCGCCAGGTCGTTGACCGTTCCGTTGACGGCCAGGTCGCCGATGCTGCCGCCGGGGAAGAACAGCGGCCGCACAACGTACGAGTCGGTGGAGAACGCCAGCCGGGATCCGCCCACGGGGAGCACGGCGGAATCGCCCAGGCCGGCCAGTGTCTCGTTGCCGTACGCCGGAGTGAAGAGGTGACGCGTGAGTTCGGCGGACAGGGCTCCACCGCCGCCGTGTCCCATGACGATCACCGGGTGGTCGCGCAGCGGGGCAGGGCAGGACCAGGTGGCCGGGTCGACCGGAGCCATCGTCTCTGTCGTGGTTTCAGCCAACGGTCGTCGCCTCCTGGACTTGCACGGGCCGCGCCGGGGCTTCCAGGCGGCGGTAGAGGTAGTAGGCGGCGCACGCGCCCTCGCTGGAGACCATCGTGGCGCCGAGCGGGGTACGGGGTGTGCACGTGGTTCCGAAGGCCTCGCACTCGCGGGGCTTGATCAGCCCCTGGAGCACCTCGCCGCTGCGGCAGTCCTCTGGCTCATCGGTGTGCAGGCCGCTCACGTCGAAGCGCCGCTCCGCGTCGAAGTCCCTGAACGCGTCGGTCAGCCGCCAGCCGCTGCGGGGAATGACGCCGATGCCGCGCCACGCGCGGTCGGTCACCTCGAAGACCTCTTCGATCATGTGCAGAGCCGCCGGGTTCCCGTCCGCGCGGACCGCCCGCTCGTAGGCGTTCTCGACCCGGTGCTCGCCTCGTTCGAGCTGGTGCACGGTGCGGCGGATGCCTTCGAGGATGTCCAGTGGTTCGAAACCCGTCACCACGATCGGGACCTCGAACCGTTCCGCGAGGTCCGGATACTCACCGGTGCCCATCACACTGCACACATGTCCCGCCGCCAGGAACGCCTGCACCCGGCAGTCCGGGGAGTTCATGATGGCCTCGACGGCCGGGGGGACGCGTACATGTGAGACGAGCAGACTGAAGTTGCCGATGCCGAGGCGGCGCGCTTCGTGGACGGTCATCGCATTGGCGGGTGCGGTGGTCTCGAAGCCGATGCCGAAGAACACCACCTGGCGGTCCGGGTGACGGCGCGCGATGTCGAGGGCGTCCATCGGGGAGTACACGACCCGGACGTCGCCGCCCGCGCTGCGTACGCGGAACAGGTCGCGGCCGGTGCCCGGCACACGCAGCATGTCACCGAACGAACAGAAGATCACGTCGGGGCGGGAGGCGACCTCCAGAGCTTTGTCGATCATCTCCAGAGGCGTTACGCACACGGGGCATCCGGGGCCGTGGATCAGCTCGACCGAGTCCGGCAGGAGTTGGTCGATGCCGTGCCGGATGATCGAGTGGGTCTGGCCGCCGCAGACCTCCATCAGCGCCCAAGGCCCGCCGGTGGCTGTGGCGTGGATGTCGTCCAGCAGCCTTCGGGCGAGATCCGGGTTGTTGAACTCGTCGATGTACTTCATCGTGGCTCCTTCCGTGCCTCTGTCACCGCGGGGATGCCGACCTTGGTCACGGCGGCCTCGGTCAGGCCCGCCTCGGCTGCCGCTCGGCCCCAGGGGTCGCCGAACTCCTCTTCCAACAGGCCCAGTTCCTCGAAGAGGCGCAGTGAGGCCATGGCCGACTCCTCGTCCAGGCGCTGGAGGGCGAAGCCGACATGGACGATCACGTACTCGCCGACCTCTGCCTCCGGTACATAGGCGAGGCAGACTTCCTTGACGACGCCGCCGAAGTCGACGCTGGCCATAGGCGTGCCGTCCCGATTTCCGATCCCGACCACCTTGCCGGGCACTGCCAGGCACATGGTGTTCTCCGTTCGTCGCTGGTTCGTTGGCTGACTACCGGTCGTGTTTCTGAGCGGCCACGACGAGCTGGCCGAGGGCGAGTCCGCCGTCTCCCGGGGGCACCTGCCGGTGGCGCAGCACCATGAGGCCGGCGGCCGTCAGGCGCTCGGTGCACTCCTCGTCGAGGAGCGCGTTGGCGAACACGCCTCCGGTCAGGCCGACCGTGCCGATTCCGGTTTCGCGCCGCGCGATCAGGCAGGCGTCCGTGACCGCTGCCGCGACCGCCACGTGGAACCAGGCGGCGACGACCGGAACCGGGACACCGGTCCGCAGGTCACGGACGACCGCGCGCAGGACGGGTGCCGGATCGATCCGGGTGGTCCCGTCGCCGTGTGTGTTGCGCAGCCCGAAACGGTAAGTGCTCCTGTCGCCCCGGTCCCAGGCGAGGGCGGCGGCGGCCTCCAGTTCGACGGCGGCCTGGGCCTCGTACCCCGCTCGATGGCAGATGCCCAGCAGAGAGGAGACCGCATCGAACAGCCGTCCCATGCTGGAGGTGGGCACGCAGGCGATGTTCCGTTCCAGCTGCCGGGCGAGAAGCCGGAGTTCCTCGGGCGAGCAGGCGGCCACGCACGGCAGATCCGCCGCCCAAGGCAGGCCCGCGGTGCGCAGCCGTGCCAGTGCCGTCCGGCAGGGGTTGCCGACACCCGCGTCGCCGCCGGGCAGCGGGGCGTACATGAGATGCGCGAGCCGCCGGTATCCGCGGTAGTCGGCGAGGAGCACCTCGCCGCCCCAGACCGCTCCGTCGTTGCCGTACCCGGTGCCGTCGAAGGCGACGCCGATGACGGGAGTGCTGCCGTCGAGTCCGTGCTCCGCCATGAGGGAGGCGATATGGGCGTGGTGATGCTGGACCAGCCGCAGGGGGGTGCCAGTTTCGGCCGCGCAGCGCGCTGCTCGGCGGGAGGAGTGGTAGCCCGGGTGCCGGTCGGCTGCGAGCAGCCGGGGCGTGATTCCGGTCAGTGCCGTGAGGCGCTGTGCCGCTTGTTCGGACGCCGTCACGGTGGCGAGGTCACCCATGTCGCCGATGTGCGGGGAGAACCAGGCCTCACGGCCGGCTCCCAGACACAGCGTGTTCTTCAGGTCTCCGCCGACGGCCAGCGTCGGCGGCACCCGGACCGGTAGGGGCACCGGCGCGGGGGCGTAGCCGCGAGAGCGGCGCAGCAGCAGTTCGGAGCCGTCGGGGCGCAGCCGGACCACGGAGTCGTCGCAGGGCGCGGCGATGGCCCGGTCGTGCCACAGCCAGGCATCGGCGATCCCGGCGAGCCGGGAGAGCGCTTCGTCGTCGTCGGTGACGATCGGCTCACCGGAGCGGTTGCCGCTGGTCATGACGAGGACGCGGGGGCCCGGCGGATCGCCGCGCAGACCGAACAGGAGCTGATGCAGGGGGGTGTAGGGCAGCATCACGCCCACCTGCGGATTGCCAGGGCACACGGCGTCGGCGAGTCCGCCCGCTCCGTCGCCGACGCGTCGGCGCAGCAGCACGATGGGACGCCGGTGTCCGGTCAGCATCGCCCTCTCCGCCGGGTCGACGCGGGCGATCCGCTCGGCGGCGGCGAGATCCGCGCACATCACCGCGAACGGTTTGCCGCCGCGTTCCTTGCGGTCGCGGAGCGTGGCCACCGCGCTGGGGTCGTCGGCGGCGCAGGCGAGGTGGTACCCGCCGAGGCCCTTGACCGCGAGGACCGCTCCCCGCGCGAGCAGTTCGCGGGCGCGGACAAGGGCACCCGCACCGTCTGCCGGGCCCGGCTCCGTGCCGGTTGCCGGGGTGAGACGGAGCTGCGGCCCGCACGACGGGCAGGCGACCGGCTGGGCGTGGAAACGGCGGTCCGCCGGATCGTCGTACTCCCTCGCACACAGGGGGCACAGGGGGAACACCCCCATGGTGGTGGTGGACCGGTCGTAGGGGAGACCGGTCGCGATGGTGAGGCGAGGCCCGCAGTGGGTGCAGGCGATGAGGGGGTGGCGGTAGCGGCGGTCACCGGGGTCGGCGAGCTCGCGCAGGCAGTCCGCGCAGGTCGCGGTGTCGGGCGGGATCGCCGCCGCGCCGTTGCCCTCGGTGCGCGAGCGCCGAATGCTGAAACCGCCCCCGCCGAGTGGCGTCACGGTCTCGTAGCCGATGTCGCGTACGTCGGCCAGCGGAGGCGGCTGTTCCCGCAGCCGGTGGCAGAACTCCTCAACGGCCGCCGGCGTGCCTTCCACTTCCGTGACGACTCCGTCCGTGCCGTTGAGTACGAAACCGGACAGGTCCAGTTCGGACGCCAGCCGGTGGACGAAGGGGCGAAAGCCCACGCCCTGCACCGTTCCGCGCACGGTGACCTTGCGGCGCAGGGCCCCCTGTTCCGGAGTGCCGGGGAGCGTGCTCGTCATACGGTGGAACGGGTGCCGACAGCCCCGTGGTCGTGAGCGTGACTCGCCTGGCCGATGTGCTCGTGCGGTTCCTCGCCGTGGGTGTGGCCGTGGGCGCGGACGTGTTCCGCGGCGAGCAGCGGGGTGTGCGGTACGGCGCCGTCGCACACGGCCAGCACCCGGTCCAGCAGATCGTCGACGCCCCGCGCACGGCGGGCGCTGGTGCGCAGTACCTCCACTCCTGGGTTGATCCGTTCGACGTTCGCCGTGAACTCCGCCTCGTCGAACTCGGCGGCTTCCGCCAGGTCGGTCTTGGTGAGCACCACCAGGTGCGCCGACCCGAACGCGGTGGGGTACTTGACCGGCTTGTCCTCGCCCTCGGTCACGGACATCAGCGCCACCCGGAGCGTCTCCCCGAGATCGTAGGAGGCGGGGCAGACCAGGTTGCCCACGTTCTCGACGAAGAGCGCCCGGGCGCCGTCCGGCAGCCACCCTTCGAGATGGGCGCGCAGCTGGGCGGCTTCCAGGTGGCACAGCCCGCCGGTGAGCACCTGCTTCACCGGCGCTCCCGATCTGGCGAGCCTGCGGGCGTCGTTCTCGGTCGCGAGGTCGGCGGTGAGCGCGGCCACCCGCACTCCTCGTTCGGTGGCACGGCGCAGCACGGGTTCCAGCAAGGCGGTCTTTCCGCTGCCGGGGCTGGACAGCATGTTGACGACGGTCACCCCTCTGGTCATGAGTTCGGCCCGCAAGGCAGCCGCCAGGCTGTCGTTCTTGGCCAGTACCGCCTGGCGCACAGTGACGCTCCGGCACATCAGATGTCCTCTCCTGGGCCCTGTCCGAGCCCTGCTCGGCGTGGGGCGGCGGCCGGGCAGGGCTCCGTGTCCGGCAGCCGCACTTCGGCCAGTTCCAGCTCGCGTCCGGTGAGCAATTGCGCGGCGGGGCGATCGCATCCCGGGCACCACAGGTGGGGCGGTGACCCGACGGCGAACTCCTTGCCGCAGTCGCCGCACCGGGCCCTGGCGGGCACGTCCTCGATGATCAGCTCGGCGCCGGCGACCACGGTGCCCTCGGCGACGAGCTCGAACGAGAACCGCAGGGCGTCGCCGACCACGCCCGCCAGCTCACCGACGCGCAAGCGCACCGCCTCCACCGAAGTCGCTCCATGTGCGCGGGCGGTGTGCCCGGCCTTCTCGACGACGGCCGCCGCGATCGACAGTTCGTGCATGGGGCCCCACGCTAGGCAGCCGCGGCGGGTGGCTCCCGGATGCCGGAGGCGGGGCGGTCCCCGATTCCCCCCAGTGGCCCAAGCACGGCGCGTCCGGCCGGGCTGCGGCGGCGCGGGAGCGAACATCAGGGTGGCGCGTGCCCACCGGGACCTCTGCTCCGGACCCCGGCGCAAGCGCTCCGACTCACTCACCGGCTCGGAGGAGGCGACGTCATGCGCGTGCTGCTGGTCGCGAGCGTGTTCAACAGTCTGTCGCAGCGGGTCATGTGCGAGTTGCGGGACCGGGGGCATACCGTCGCGGTCGAAGTGGGCGCCCGTGACGCCCCTGGCCCGGAGACGGTCATCCGTCACGCGCCGGATCTCGTCATCGCGCCGATGCTCACCACCGCGATCCCCAAGGAGGTGTGGTCGGCCCACACCTGTCTGATCGTGCATCCGGGTCCGCCGGGCGACCGGGGACCGTCTTCGCTCGACCGGGCCGTGCAGGAGGGCGCCGGGCGGTGGGGGGTGACGGTTCTTCAGGCTGTCGAGGAGATGGACGCCGGTCTCGTCTGGGCGTCGGAGGACTTCGACGTTCCGGCCGTCGGCAAGAGCGATCTGTATCGGGGCGAGGTGACCGATGCCGCCGTGAAAGCCGTTCTGCAGGCGGTCGAGCGCTTCGCCTCGGGCACGTTCCAACCACGGCCACAGGGCTCGGAGGGCTCGTTCCGCCCGTATCTGCGCCAGGAGGAGCGCCGGATCGACTGGTGCTCGGAGCCGACCGCCGTGGTGCTGCGGAAGCTGCGTGCCGCCGACTCCCATCCAGGCGTGCTGGACACCTTCCTGGGAGGGGAGTGGTACCTGTGCGGCGGGCACGAGGAGGACGCGCTGACGGGCGCACCGGGCGAAGTCCTGGCCACCCGGCACGGCGCCGTGTGCCGGGCCACCGTCGACGGGGCCGTGTGGATCCCCCAACTGCGTCCGCGCGGACGGGCGGGCGGCCCCCCGACGTACAAGCTCCCGGCGGTCCTGGCGCTCGGTGACCGGCTGCCCGAGGTGCCGGAGCTTCCCGCTCCGCTCCGGCCTGCGGCCGGGCGGCGCACCTGGACGGACATCCGGTACGAGGAGGCGGGGACCGTCGGCTTCCTGCGCTTCTCGTTCCCTGGGGGTGCGATGAGCACCGATCAGTGCCGCCGGCTGCTCGACGCGTACCGCTTCGCCGCCTCCCGGCCGGTCGACATGCTGGTGCTCGGCGGGGCCAGGGACTTCTTCTCGAACGGCATCCATCTCGGCGTCATCGAGGCCGCCGGCGATCCCGCCGCCGAGTCCTGGGCGTGCATCCAGGCGATGGACGACCTGGTTGAGGCCGTGCTGACGACCACGGACCGGCTGGTCGTCGCGGCGCTCGCAGGCAACGCGGCGGCGGGCGGGGCGATGCTGGCCCTGGCAGCGGACGAGGTGTGGTGCAGGTCCGGGACCGTGCTCAACCCCCACTACCGGCTGATGGGGCTTTACGGGTCGGAGTACTGGACGTACACCCTCACGCGCCGGGTCGGCGCCGAGGAGGCGGAGCGGCTGATGTCTCAGGCGGCGCCGGTGAGCGCCGCGACCGCGCTGCGTCTGGGGCTGGCCGACCGCGTGCTGGACTGCGGGCCTGAGGAGTTCGCCGGAGAAACCACCCGTTCGGCTCAGCGCCTCGCCGCCTCCGCCCGGCTCCGCGCACTGGTCGGCCGGAAGAAGGCGGAGCGGGAGCGCGACGAGGCCGTCAGGCCGCTGAGCGCCTACCGGGCCGCGGAACTGGCGCGAATGCGGGAGATCTTCTTCGAGCCGGAATCGCCGTACCACGCTCTGAGATCGGCGTTCGTGCGCAAACAGCCACGGCCTGATCCGCCCCCCTCACGGGCGTGTCCGAATTGTGAACAATATCAGCCCGTGTGAGCCTGCTCCGGAAGCCTTCGGCAGAAAGGAACGCGTCATGAGTACCGAAACCGAGGCTCCTTCGAGCGCCGTCGATGAGGTCCACATCCTCTGGACCTCGGAGGGGATGAGCTGCGACGGGGACACGATTTCGGTCACGGCCGCCTCGCTGCCGAGTCTGGAGGACGTCGTCCTGGGCGCCATTCCCGGCCTCCCCAAGGTCGTCCTGCACAACAAGGTGCTGTCCTACGAGTCCGGCGACGACTTCATGCAGGCCTTCCACCAGGGCGCCCGGGACGAACTGGGAACGTTCGTCCTCGTCGTGGAAGGGTCCGTGCCCAACGAGCGCATCAACGGGGACGGGTACTGGACCTCGATGGGCAACGACCCGGAGACCGGTGAGCCCATCACCTTCAACGAGTGGATCGACCGGCTCGCCCCCAAGGCGTTCGCCGTCATCGCGATCGGCACCTGCGCCACCTACGGCGGTATCCATGCCATGGCCGGCAACCCCACCGGCTCCATGGGCCTCGCCGACTATCTCGGCTGGGACTTCCGCTCGGCCGGCGGTATGCCGATCGTCAATGTGCCCGGCTGCCCGGTCCAGCCCGACAACTTCATGGAGACCGTGACCTGGCTGCTGTACCAGGCAGCCGGGCTCGCCCCGCCCATCCCGCTCGACGAACAGCTGCGCCCGACCTGGCTGTTCGGCAAGACGGTGCACGAGGGCTGCGACCGGGCGGCGTACTACGAACAGGGCGACTTCGCCAAGGACTACAACTCTCCCAAGTGCCAGGTGAAGATCGGCTGCTGGGGGCCCGTCGTCAACTGCAATGTCACCAAGCGCGGCTGGATGGACGGCGTCGGCGGCTGCCCCAATGTCGGAGGCATCTGCATCGGCTGCACCATGCCGGGCTTCCCCGACAAGTTCATGCCGTTCATGGACGAACCCCCTGGCGGCAGCGTTTCCTCCGCGATCCTCAGCTCCACCTACGGCCCGCTCATCCGATCCCTGCGCGCGATCACCAACAGGGCGGCGAACCGCGAACCCAAGTGGCGCCACCGCAGCGCGAAACTGACCTCCGGCTACGCCCCGCGCTGGCCCCGCTCCTGACCACCGCCGACGCCCCGAAAGGACTGTGCCTTGTCGAGCGAGACCGTTCCGCCCGAGCAGCGCGAACTCACCGATGTCGCCTTCGATCCCATCACCCGGATCGTCGGCAACCTCGGCATCTACACAAAGATCGACTTTCCTCGCCGTGAGGTGGTCGAGTGCCGCAGCACCTCCTCGATCTTCCGCGGCTACAGCGTCTTCATGAAGGGCAAGGACCCGAGGGACGCGCACTTCATCACCAGCCGGATCTGCGGCATCTGCGGTGACAACCACGCCGTGTGCTCCGTGTACGCGCAGAACATGGCGTACGGGGTCAAGCCGCCGCCGCTCGCGGACTGGATCATCAACCTCGGCGAGGCCGCCGAGTACATGTTCGACCACACGATCTTCCAGGACAACATGGTCTTCGTCGACTACTGCGAACGCATGGTCAAGGAGACCAACCCCGGAGTGTGGGAACGCGCCGAGCGCACTCCGGCCCCGAACGCCGAGCAGCACGGCCATCGCACCATCGGCGACATCATGAGCTCGTACAACCCCTTCGAGGGGGCGACGTACAAGGAAGCGCTCGTGATGAGCCGCCTCACCAGGGAGATGATCTGCCTGATGGAGGGCCGGCACGTCCACCCCTCCACCCTCTACCCGGGCGGGGTCGGTACCGTCGCCACGCCGCAGCTCTTCACCGACTACCTGGTGCGGCTCACCCGCTGTCTCGACTTCATCAAGCGGGCCGTCGCTATGAACGACGACGTGTTCGACTTCTTCTACGAGGCCCTGCCCGGCTACGAGGAGGTCGGTCGCCGCAGAACACTGCTCGGATGCTGGGGCGCCTTCCAGGACCCCGAGGTCGTCGACTACGACTACCGGACGATGAACACCTGGGGCAACGCCATGTTCGTCACCCCCGGCATCATCGTCGACAATCAACTGGTCACCACGGACCTGGTCGACATCAACCTCGGGATGCGCATCCTGCTCGGCAGCTCCTACTACGAGGACTGGACGGGCGAGGAGACCTTCGTCGACAAGGACCCGCTGGGCAACCCCGTCGACAAGCGCCATCCGTGGAATCAGACCACGCTTCCGGCGCCGCAGAAACGGGACCTCGACGGCGGCAACTACAGCTGGGTCATGAGCCCCCGCTGGTACGACAAGCGCACCGGCGACCATCTGGCCCTCGACACCGGCGGCGGCCCCATCGCCCGGCTGTGGGCGACCGCCCTCGCCAACAAGGTCCACACCCCCTACGTCCGCTCCACCGGGCACAGCGTCGAGATCGACCTGCCGAAGACGCCCAGCAGCCCCGAGGTGCGGCTGGAGTGGAAGCCGCCCCCATTCCCCAACACCATCGAGCGCAACCGCGCCCGTATGTACTTCGTCGCCTACGCCGCCGCGATGGCGCTGCACTTCGTGGACAAGGGCCTGGCGGAGGTACGGGCCGGGCGCACCAAGGTCTTCCAGGACTTCACGGTCCCCGACGAGGCGATCGGCGTCGGTTTCCACGAGGCCGTCCGCGGTGTCCTCTCCCACCATATGGTGATCCGCGACAAGAAGATCGCCAACTATCACCCGTACCCGCCCACCCCGTGGAACGCCAGCCCGCGGGACATGTACGGCACGCCCGGGCCGTACGAGGACGCTGTGCAGGGCTGCCCGATCTTCGAGGAGAACGGCCCCGAGAACTTCAAGGGCATCGACATCATGCGCACCGTGCGCAGCTTCGACCCGTGTCTGCCGTGCGGCGTACACATGTACCTGGGCGGCGGACGCACCCTGACGCAGTCCCACTCGCCGACCTTTGGCGCACTCTCCTGAGAGGAGGCGGGGCATGCCCTGGGACGACGAAGAAGCCCGCCGCCATGTGCTGAGGCTCGAAGAAATGCTCGCCGCGCTGGGCGGCCTGCCGGACCACGCGGCGGCGGCCCGCGCGAACGACGCCGTTCAAACGCTCGTGGATCTGTACGGGGAGTGCCTCCGGCGGATCATGGGCCATCTCGCGGACGAGGACGGGGCCGTGCGGCGGCTCGCCGCCGACGAACTGGTCGGCCATCTGCTCCTCGTACACGATCTCCACCCGGACCCGGTGGCGGCCCGTGTCGAGGCGGCCATCGCCGAACTGCGGCCCGTACTGCGGGGTAAGGGTGGTGACATCGAGCTACTGGCCCTGGACGGGTCCGTCGTGCGCGTACGGCTGACGGAGGGAAGCGGCGGCTGCGGCTGTTCGGCCGAGCCGCCGGACGCCGCCGTGCGGGACACGGTCATGGGTCGCGCTCCCGAGATCGAACAGGTCGACATCGAGACTGTGCCGGCATCCAAACCCCAGGCGCTGATCTCGGTGGACTCGCTCTTCCGGAGCCCCGTCACGGCCGGCCGGGAGACGGGATGACAACGCCGACGTTCGCCGCCCGCCGACTGCGCCGACTGGCTCAGGGAGGAGCCCGGCACACCGCCTCGGAGGGCGGCGAGGACGAGCGGTGCGACCTGTGCGCCGAACCGATCCTGCCGGACCACCGGCATCTGCTCGACCCGGGCACGGGCACGGTCTCCTGCGCGTGTCCTGCCTGCTCGCTGCTCTTCGATGGCGGGCAGGCAGGAGGCGCACGATATCTGCGGCTGCCGACCGCCCGGCGACGGCTCGAGGGCTGCGGCATCGACGACATGGTGTGGGCGGGGCTCGGCGTTCCCGTCGACCTCGCGTTCTTCACTCGGTCCGCGACGTCTCCGCAGGTGAACGCCGCTTACCCCAGCCCTCTGGGGTTGATGCGGTCCGTCGTCGACCTCGCCGACTGGTCCCGAGTGGAGGCCGCCGATCCCGCCCTGTCCGCCATGGCTCCCGAGGTCGAGGCGCTGCTGGTCCACCGTGCCCACGGCGGCGGCTCCCATGAACCGCAGTACTGGCTGGTGCCGCTCGACGACTGCTACCGCCTCGCCGCCCTAGTGCGCGCACACTGGAAGGGGCTGGGCGGGGGACCCGAAGTTTGGCGGCAGGTCGACGGATTCTTCCGGGCATTTTCCACCCCCCCTTCCCCCCACACCGAGGAGGCATCATGGGCATCATCGTAGGCAAGCCGGATGTCCGGCCCGACAGGGCCGCGCACGTCCCGGGGGTGCGCCGCGGCAATCACCGCGGCCTCATCAAGCGCCAGCCGGGCCACCGGCCCGACGACACATCGACCGCGCGGCGCTCCACCGGCATCAACCCCAGGCAACACGACCCGATCATGCCGGATATGCCGAATCTCTCCCCGGCATGACCGCATCGCAGCAGGATGCCGTGGTCACCCGGGCCTGTCCCGACCTGACCTTCGCGGTCACCGCCGCGGAGGCGGAACCCTTCGCGGCGGTACCGACCCTCCGGTTCACGCTGGAGATCGTCCGGGAGGGTGGCGGACCGGTCCGGGGCATGGCTCTCACGACCACGGTCCGGATCGACGTGACCCGGCGGGCGTACGAGCCGGACGCGCACCGGGGGTTGACCGAGGTCTTCGGACTTCCCGGGGAGTGGAGCCGCACCATGCGGCCACTTCAGTGGGCCCGGACCACCGTGCAGGTGCCGCCCTTCGACGACCGCACGTCCCTGCCGCTGCTCGTGCCGTGCGGCACGGAGACCGAGTTGGCTGTGACGAAGTATCTGCGCGCAGTCAAGGACGGTGACGTGCCTCTCGGGTTCCTGTTCAACGGCATGATCTTCTACCAGGCTGCCGGTCCGTCGCCGGGCGGCATGTTGCGGACCGCCCCCGTTCCCTCGACCGCGGAGGCCTTCTGCCGTCTGCCCGCCGGCCTCTGGCACGAGCTCATCGAGCGCTACCACGGCACCACCCCGTGGTTACGGCTGCCCCAGGAGATCTACGACCGGCTCGACCACTACCGCGCACGGCACACACTGGGCAGCGTCGGCGACGCCGTACGCGCTCTGCTCGACCGCTCAGGAGCACCATGAACACCACCGCCACCGCTGTCTCCGCCGCCACCGCCGCTCCGACAGCCGTCGACACGATCGCCCGCACCTGCCTGTACGAGGGTTATCTGCTGTGGCCCTATCGCAGATCCGCGCTCAAGAACACCAAACGCTGGACCTTCGGCGGAGTCTTTCCCGGGGGCGAGTGCGCCGAGGTGCTCGCTGAGCCCGCGTCCATCACGACCGAGGTGCTGCTGGAGCACGGCGGCACGCCGCGAGAGGTGGCCGTGCGACTGCGGTTCCTCCAGGTCGTGGACCGGCAGGTGGTGCGCGAAGGCCCGCACGGGCCGGAACCCGTGGACGAACTCACCGTCGACGGTGAACGGCATCTCGCCTGGCAGGAGGCCACCGAACGGGAAGTCCTGATCACGGTCACCGTCCCCGGCGGGCCGCGGCACACCGCCGTCGACATCCCCGAGGGCTCGGGGACCGAGCACTTGACCGATTCCTCCGGGCGCCTTGTCGGCAGCATCATCCGGAGCTGGCGGCGGCTGACCGGGGTCCTGACCTTTGAGTCGCAGCCGACGGCGCACGGCGTGGACAGGCTCACCGTGCGAGTGGAGAACACCACCGCCTGCCCGGTGCCCGAGCCCGCCGACCGGCACGCCCGCGAGCGGGCCGCCTCATACGCCTTCGCGTCCACCCATGTGATCCTGCACAGCGACGAAGGCCGGTTCGTCTCGCTCCTGGACCCGCCGGAGGGGCTGCGCGAGGCCGCCGCGAGCTGCGCCAACCGGGGCGTGTGGCCGGTCCTCGCCGGGGAGGGGAACGGGCACACCGCGCACACCGTGCTGGCTTCCCCCATCACCCTGTACGACTTCCCCACGGTGGCTCCGGAAAGCCCCGGCGATCTCTTCGACGGTACGGAGATCGACCAGCTCCTCGTCCTCAGCGTGCTCAGCTTGACCGAGGAGGAGCAGGCCGAGGCCAGAGCTTGCGATCCCCGAGCCCGGGAGATTCTGGACCGCTGCGCCGGGCTCGACCCCGACGCGATGGCGGCGCTGCACGGCGCGATTCGCGAATTCCGCCCGTCAGCCGCACCGCCGGCCTTTCCCTCCCTGGAGGACGCATGAATCAACGACCTCAGCCGGTCTCGGCTGATGAGGCCGTGCCGGCGACCGTCCTGGTGGACGGTGTGACGGTGGGGCGCGGGACCCGGGTGCGACTCAAGCCCTCTCGCAAGGCCGACATCCTCGACCTGGCGCTCGTCGGCCGTGAGGCCGAAGTCGACGCCGTCGAGGAGGACTTCGAAGGCCGGCTCCACCTCGCCGTGCTGGTGCAGGACGACCCCGGGCGGGATCTGGGAGCGAGCGGGAAGATCGGCCATCGCTTCTTCTTCACTCCCGAGGAGGTGGAACCTCTGAGTCCCGACCACGAGAGCGCGTCGCATCGCTCCCGAGTGCTGGTCGCCGGCATCGGCAACATGTTCCTCGCCGACGACGGGTTCGGCCCCGAGGTGATCGCCGCCCTGCGGGAGTGGCCGGTTCCGGTGGGCGTACACGTCGTCGATTTCGGCATCCGGGGCATGGATCTGGCCTATCGGCTGCTCGACGGCTACGACGCCGCCCTGCTGGTCGACGCGGCGCCCCGGGGCGAAGCACCGGGCACCCTCACCATCATCGAACCGGACCTCCCCCCGGAGGCAGGTCTGCCCGAGGCACACGCCATGGATCCCGTAAAGGTGCTCGCTCTGGCACGGTGGCTGGGCGACGGGCGCCTCCCGCGGGTTCTCGTCCTGGGCTGCGAGCCACAAGTACGCATGACGGGCGAAGAACCGGATGTCGTGGTGGGACTCAGCGAGCCGGTGAGGGAGGCCGTCGCGCGTGCTGTGCCGCTTGTCGCGTCCGTCGTCGACACCCTGCTGAAAGAGCCCGTCCTAGGGTTCGGCGGCCCACCTCCTGAAGGAGCGACGGTCCGAACCAAGAACGAGTCGAGAAAAGGTGAGTCGCTGTGAAGAACGGTATTTTCATTCCGGCCGGCGTGGTTCGCGTCGCCGTGGGCGCTCTGGCCGTCGCGGTGACCGCGATTGTCCTTTCTGAACTGCCCGAGGCATGGCGCTACTACAAGATCAAGACCATGTGAGCCGATGAAAAAGCGCTGCCGGGCGGTCCGGCCGACCAGGGTCGGCCGGACCGAGCACCTGGGCCTGCCCTGACGTCACTCCTACTGCCACCGGGTACCGGGTCGCCGCCCGGCCGGCGCTACGGCACAAACTCCGTCGCCTCGCGTTGATGCGGGAACGCAACAGGCGCATCGCTCTGCTGCAGCGTCACGGTTCGCTTCGGAGCGGGAACCGTGATGCCCTCGTCCCGATATCGCCGGTGCAGCCGCTTGATGAACTCGTGCTTGATCCGGTACTGGTCGCTGAATTCGCCGACGCCGAGGATTACCGTGAAGTTGATCCTGGAATCCCCGAACGTGTGGAAACGGACGGCGGGTTCATGGTCGGGAACGGCACCGGTGATATCGGCCATCACGTTCTCGACGACTTCGGTCGTCACCCGCTCGACGTGCTCGAGGTCGCTGTCGTAGCCCACTCCCACCTGAACCATGATCGACAGCTGCTGCTCCGGCCTGCTGTAGTTGGTCATGTTGGTGCTGGCGAGCTCGGCGTTCGGGATGATCACCAGATTGTTCGACAGCTGACGCACCACGGTGTTGCGCCAGTTGATGTCGACGACATAGCCCTCCTCGCCGCTGCTGAGCCGGATGTAGTCGCCGGGCTGCACCGTCTTCGAGGCGAGGATGTGCACGCCTGCGAACAGATTGGCCAGGGTGTCCTGCAATGCCAGAGCGACCGCCAGACCGCCCACTCCCAACGCGGTGAGCAGCGGCGCGATGGAGATGCCCAGGGTCTGCAGAACGACGAGGAAGCCCATCGCCAGAATCACGACGCGCGTGATGTTGACGAATATGGTGGCCGATCCGGCCACCCCCGACCTGGACTGTGCCAGGGACCGCACCAGACCGGCGATCACCCGGGCCGCCGTGAGAGTTGCGGCCAGGATGAGCAGCGCCGTCAGCGTCATATTGACGTTGTGTCCGACTCTGGCGGTCAGCGGGAGCGCCGTGGCCGCCATCGCCGCGCCCCCGGTTATCGCCGCGCAGGGGACCAGGGTCCGCAAGGCGTCGACGACGAAGTCGTCTCCGCTCCATCGCGTTCTGCGCGCCCGTTCTCCCAGCCATCGCAGGGTCGCGCGCAGCAGCAGGCCTGCCGCGATGCCGACGGCCAACGCGATCCCGGCGACGAGCAGGTCGTGCAGCGTGAGGGCCCGATTCATCGGCTCGCTCCCGTTGTACGGGGGAGAGGGCCGACGGTGGCATTCGGCGCAGAGCGCCGGATGTGATGTTTCGTCACCTTGTTATCTGCTCGATTCTCGGGTGTGCGGTCACGTCGAGATATGCGGACTGGTCCGACGATCGCCCATCCTGCCGTATGTGGTCACCCGCGCCGCGGCTGACCCCACCTCGGCTCACCTCCGAGACGCGGCAGCCGTCCCGGATCAGCCGCCATGGCATCTGCCGACCTTGTAGTGATCGACGGCGAGTGTCACGAACCGATCCGCCTGAGGATCCGCTCGTGCTCATCGTCGGGTACCCGCGCCCCGGAGCAGGGAGCAGTTGTGGGATCCCGTCGATGATCGGATAGCGGCGGTGCAGCCGCGGGTTGTAGAGGAACTCCTCCGGCAGGAGCAGCGTGAGGTGCCCCTTGTCGATCGGGCAAGCGATGATCCGGAGCAGGGGGTCGTCGTGCTTCATGGGCCAATTCCTTTGCCGGGGCGGGGGGTTCGTCATAAAATGCCCTGCGCGGCTGCGACGGGAAGGGTGCGGTAGACGGCGAGCTGTGCCGCGAAGCCGGCGGCGAGCGCGAGCGAACCGCCGAGCCACAACGGGCTGCCGATGAGCAACCGTACGACTTGGGCCGGTTGTCCCGAGCTCAGTGGCGGCAGGCTGGACAGCGCCCGCTTCTCGAGTACGAAGCCGGTGCTGTAGAAGACGTTGGCCAGCAGGGCCGGTGCCACCCCCCACCACACGGCGCTACACCCGCCTGGTGCACCAGGAGGACGATCATCAGGCAGGTGGCGACGAGGAGTTGGTCGTTGACGGTGTAGCCGGCCCCTGCCGGTCAGCACGATCGGCCGGTCGTCCGCGTGAACGAGGGCGAGTGCGAAGGCGGTCTCCTCCATCGAATCCGTACCGTGCGTGACGACCACGGCGTCCGCCCCGTCGCGCAGGCTCTCGCCCACGGCCGCGGCGAGTCGGGCGAGGTCCCGCAGGCCGAGCGCGAAGCTGCCTTGCAGGCCCATTTCACGGCAGGTGACCTCGGCCGACTCCGGTACCGGGAAGGCCCGAGCCGTATCCAGGAGCTCTTTCACCCCGACGGAGGCGACCCGCCCGGCGGGCGTCGAGCGGCTGGCTATGGTGCCACCCGGTACCGATGAGACACAGCTGCATGCAATGCTCCACAATCGATTGCGAGAACGATTGCGGAAACTGTGCTCCACGCTGCCCGCTGAGGGCAACCCCACGTAATCGGATCTTCATGGAAGATGATGGTTCTGGAAAATCGGCCCAGTGGACCCCTGGACCCCGCTGGGCCTGCCCGCTTCCACAGGACCAGTGCCGAAGCAGGATCAGGAAGGAGGACGACGGCCGTGAGACGACCGACCGAGGGCTCCCGCCGCTCCGGTGAGGAGCGCTCCCGCGACTCCGGTGAGAACGGGGTGACCCTGGCCGATGTGGCGGCCGACGCAGGTGTTCACCAGTCCACCGCCTCCCGGGCGCTGCGCGACGACGCCGGGGTGGGCGCAGCCACCGCCGACCGGGTGCGGGAGTCGGCCAGGCGTCTGGGCTATGTCGTGAACCCCGCCGCCTCCAGCCTGCGCACAGGCCGCTCCCGGCTGCTGGGGGTGCTGGTCCCCCGGCTGACGGACATCGTGCTGGCCACGGTCTACGAGGGCATCGAGGCCAGCGCCGCGGCGGCCGGCTATCAGGCCGTGGTCTCCAACACCGGCGACGACCCGGCGGTCCAGCGCGCCAAGGTCGAGCGATTGCTGGCGCTAAGGGTCGACGGACTGCTCCTGGGTGACGCGCGTAGCGATACCACGCTCGCCTCCGAACTGGTCGCCCGCGGGGTCCAGGTCGTGCTGGTCTCCCGGCGGCTGCGCGGAGTCACCTCCTTCACCTGCGACGACATCGTCGGCGGGCGTCTGGTGGCGGAGCATCTGCTGGCCCTGGGGCACCGCCGGGTGGGCGTCGTCGCCGGTGAACCGTACGCCTCCACCGGCGTCGAGCGGACCAAGGGCTTCATCGATGCCTTTGCGAAGGCCGGCAAACCAGTGGACCCCGCGTTGATCGTCGACGCGCCGTTCGACGTGCACGGCGGGGAGCGGGCCGCGCACCGGCTGCTGGCCGCCGAGCCCCGTCCCACGGCGGTCTTCGCGGTCAACGACTTCGCGGCGATCGGTGTGATGGGCGCGCTACGCGCCTCCGGCCTGGTGCCGGGCCGGGACGTCGCCGTGGCGGGCTTCAACGACGTACCGCTCTCCGCCCAACTGCCCATCCCGCTCACCTCCGTTCGCTCACCGATGCGTGACATGGGTGAGCGGGCGGCGACCGCGCTGGTGGGCATGATCGAGGGCCGCGCGGCCCGCTCCCGCCGGTTCGCCCCGGAGCTCAAGATCCGCGCATCCACGACCGACCAGTGACCTGAAGTGCACCGTGCGGCGGGGCATCCGCCGACCGCGCCGACGACCCGGGAAGATGAACCGACGAGCCGATCGCACCAACCGATGTGGAGGAGTGGGCAGATGCCGCACGAACGAGCGGGACAGCCGGCGGGGCCGCAGGACCTCATCGATGTCGCCCGGCTGGTGACCGCGTACTACGCCCTGCACCCCGACCCGAAAGAGCCGGGCCAGCGCGTGGCGTTCGGGACTTCCGGGCACCGCGGGTCGTCTCTCGCCACCGCGTTCAACGAGGACCATATCGCCGCGACCAGCCAGGCGATCTGTGAGTACCGGACCCGGCAGGGCACCGACGGGCCGCTCTTCCTCGGCGCCGACACCCATGCGCTGTCCGAACCCGCCCGGGTGACAGCCATCGAGGTGTTCGCCGCGAACGACGTGACGGTGCTCATCGACACCGCCGACGGCTACACCCCCACGCCCGCCGTGTCGCACGCCATCCTCACCCACAACCGCGGCCGCACCTCGGGCCTGGCCGACGGTGTGGTCGTCACCCCGTCCCACAACCCGCCCGCCGACGGCGGGTTCAAGTACAACCCGCCCAGCGGCGGTCCGGCCGGCTCCGACGCGACCAACTGGATCCAGGACCGGGCCAACGAGATCATCGCGGGCGGTCTGAAGGACGTACGACGGCTGCCCTACACCCGTGCGCTGGCCGCGCCGGCCACCGGGCGGTACGACTTCCTCGGCACGTACGTGGCGGATCTGCCGGCCGTGCTCGACCTGGAGGCGGTGCGCACCGCCGGTGTACGCATCGGCGCCGACCCCCTGGGCGGCGCGTCGGTCGCGTACTGGGGCCGCATCGCCGAGCAGCACCGGCTCGATCTGACGGTGGTCAATCCGCTGACCGACCCCACCTGGCGGTTCATGACGCTTGACTGGGACGGCAAGATCCGGATGGACTGCTCCTCGCCGTATGCCATGGCCTCGCTGATCGACCGGCGTGACGAGTACCAGATCGCCACCGGCAATGACGCCGACGCCGACCGGCACGGCATCGTCACCCCGGACGCCGGGCTGATGAACCCCAACCACTATCTGGCCACCGCCATCGCCTATCTGTACACCCACCGCGAGCGGTGGCCCGCCGGCGTCGGCGTCGGCAAGACGCTGGTCTCGTCCGGGATGATCGACCGGGTCGCCGCCGATCTCGGCCGTGAGCTGGTCGAGGTGCCCGTCGGCTTCAAGTGGTTCGTGGACGGGCTGGCCGGCGGCTCGCTCGGCTTCGGCGGGGAGGAGTCGGCCGGGGCGTCCTTCCTGCGCCACGACGGATCGGTGTGGACCACCGACAAGGACGGCATCATCCTGGCCCTCCTCGCCTCCGAGATCCTCGCGGTCACCGGCAAGACCCCCTCCGAGCAGTACGCGACGCTCACCGCCCGCTTTGGCGAGCCCGCCTATGCCCGTATCGACGCCCCTGCCTCGCCGGCCGAGAAGGCGATCCTGGCCCGGCTCTCGCCCGAGCAGATCACCGCCGACACCCTCGCCGGGGAGCGGGTCACCGCGGTGCTCACCGAGGCACCGGGCAACGGCGCGCCCATCGGCGGCATCAAGGTAACCACCGAGAACGCCTGGTTCGCCGCCCGCCCCTCGGGCACCGAGGACGTCTACAAGATCTACGCGGAGTCCTTCCTGGGACCCGACCACCTCGGCCGCGTCCAGGACGAGGCCAAGACCGTCGTCGCCGCGGCCCTGGGCGGCTGACGCCCCGTCGGACAGAGGCTGCGCAACGAACCGGGCCGCAGGCCGCCGGTCCGGCCTCCGGTCTGACCGCAATTGGTCGGCGGGAGCGTACGCCGACCAAGGGAGTCCCGTATATGAGATATGTTTCTGTCATGTCAATCATCGAACTTCAGCCGATTATGGCAAAGTCGGAGAGCATCACCGAGATGGTGTTCGAGGCCATCAGGGACGGCATCGTTTCGAAGGTGCTGGCACCCGGAAGCCGGATCAGCGAAGCTCGCCTGGCCACCCAGCTCAAGGTGAGCAAGACGCCGGTGCGCGAGGCTCTGCTCCAGATGCGCCAACTCGGGCTGGTGGAGCCCATCGGACGGAGTCTGCGGGTCATCCGCCCATCGGCCGGCGCCATCAGGGACGCCTACGAGATGCGTGCCGGTCTGGAGCGCACCGCTGCCGAGTGCGCGGCCGCCCGGGCGACCGCGGTCGAGCGGGACGACATCGTGGTGGCGGCGGAAGCGTCGCTGAACAGCGCGCTGAGCGGCGACAGCCTGGGATTTCGCAGGTACGACCGCGACTTTCACACGGCGATCGCCACAGCGAGCCAGAACCTTTCGCTCTCACGCGCCGTCAGCGACTCCCTGGTACTCGCCTCGGCCCTGCGTCAACGGGATGTCTCGTCCTCCGGCGATTCGGTGGTCTGCGCCGAGGAGCACGTCCAGGTGGCACGGGCGCTGCGGACCGGCAACGTCAAGGAAGCCGGCGCCGCCCTCCACGCGCACATCCACCACGTCATGACGCTGGTCCTGAGGGAACTGCCGGAGTCGTCGTGATCCGGCCAAGTTCAGCGACGGACATCGCCGGGCCGGGCCCGAACCAGGCGCCCCGCCCGGCACTCGGCGTCCGAGCATGTGCGGATCGCTGAAGCGCTGGAGCGCAGCGACACCGAAGAGGCCGCGCAGCAGATGGCAGCGCATATCCGTCATGTGATGTCCATCGTGCTGACCGCCGCCGCGGGGCGGCAGCCGTCCCCGGTCGACTGAGCCAACCTTTCTCGAGGTCGAGGACCTCGGCGACCTGTCGGAGAGCGTGCCCACCGAGCCCGCCCGGCGGCCGCACCGGGACCGGGCTGCCCCGGCAGGCAGCTATCCCTGCATGCGCGGGGAGCAGCCGAAGGCCAGGCACGCCGAGCGGCTGTTCTGGGGACCATCCCCGCATGCGCGGGGATGGTCCCTGCCCTCACCCGGAAGGGCCCGGCCTCTTGCTACGACGGGGCCAGGTCACAGGCGGATGATGACCAGGGCGGTGTCGTCGGTGTTGCCGCCCGCGGGGATCAGTTCGGCCAGCAGGGTATCGGCGAGTGTGTCGGCGTCGGCCGACTTGTGGCGGGCGAGGCAGTCGGCGAGCCGATGAAGGCCGGTGTCGATGTCTTCGTGGCGGCGTTCGATCAGTCCGTCGGTGTAGAGGACGAGGGTGGCTCCTTCGGTGAAGGCGGTTTCGGCCTGGGGTCTGGGGGTGTGTTCGGGGCGGGCACCGAGTGGGGGGTCGGTGGCCTGGTCGAAGAACTCGACGGTGCCGTCGGCATGAAGCAGGGCGGGCGGGGGGTGGCCGGCGCTGCTGTACGTGAGGGTGTGGCTCTTGCAGTCGACGACTACCTGTACCGCGGTGGTGGACTCGGCGCCGTCGACGGACCGGGCGTACAGGCCGAGCGCGTCGAGGGCGGCCGCGGGCCCCTCAGCCACCCGTACGGCGGCGCTGAGTGCGCTGCGCAGCTGTCCCATGACTCCGGCCGCGTGAAGGCCGTGGCCGACGACGTCGCCTACGGCCACCGCGAGGCGGTCCTCGGGCAGTTCGGCCAGGTCGTACCAGTCGCCGCACACGTTCAGGGCACCGACGGCAGGCCGGTAGCGCACGGCTGCCCGGTGGTGGGCGACCGGACTGGGGGCGGGCAGCATCGCGGCCTGCAAGGTCAGTGCGACTTCACGTTCGCGGGCGTGGGCCTGCCGCAGCCGCTCGTTGACCTCCTGCAGTTCCCGGGCCCGGGTGTACAGCTCGGCCTCGAGCACCCTGGCCCGGTCCCCGCCATTTCGGCCGCCGCGGGCGCGGATCAGCTCGGTGACCTCCTCCACCCGGTGCAGCAGCAGCACCACGCGCCCGTCCGGGCCGAAGACCGGTGCGTTGACCGGGCTCCAGTACCGTTCTTCCCACTCGCCGGGCCGGTCGGGGTACTCGACGTCGTAACGCTGCAACGCCATGGCGTCGCGCTCTCCGGTAGCCGCCACCCGCCGCAGCGACACCTCCAGGTTGCGCATGCCGGTCGCGGTGGGGTCGTTGGGGTTATCGGGGAAGACATCGAACAGGTATCGGCCGACCACCTGCTCACGGGTGCGCCCCGACATCTGCAGAAACGCCTCATTGACATCCGCGTACGCCAGGTCAGTGGTGAGCAGTGCCACCGCCCCCGGCAGAGCCTGGAACACCGCCTCGTGGTCGATCCCGGAGTGCCTCACGACGCGTCCCGCCTCCGTGTGTGTGCCTCTCGAACGCGGCGAAGGGCGCCGTGGGGGCCGTCCCGCGTCCACAGCCTGGGGTCGGCGAAGAGCTTGTCCCATTCTGCGAATGGGGAGTCGGTGGCCCCCGCGGTCGCCCTGTAACAGACGACCACAGGGTGACCCAGTCAAACAGTCCAAACGTTCCATTACGCCATGAGCGGCATGTCACAGGTCGTCAGACCGGGTGGCTCTCCATCTCGTTGCTGGAAGGGGGGCTGGTGGGGGTCGCTGTCGCAAGAGGCCGGCCCTGGCAGGCGCCGCGGGTGGGGCGAGCGGGTCTGCGCCCCCGCGGGGACCCGGTCCAGGACCCCGCTAACACCGACCCGCCTCGCTAGTTCTGCGCTTCGGCTCTGGCGCAGGTGAAGCAGGTGATGCGACGGGCCGCACGGGGCAGCGTGGCCACGCCCATCCCGTTGACCCGGTGGACGGTCTGCGGTGTGCTGCGCGCATGGTCGGCGCACAGGGCAGCCCCACAGCTTCCGCAGATCGCGACAGCGGTCACGCTACGGTCAGCCGCATGGCAGTCATAGCAGTTCATGGAGCGGTTCCTCTCTCCCGTCAGCCGCATGCGGCGGCGGACGGCGTGGACCATGCACAGGGTTGGGAATTTGGCCGGAGAAGCGAGAGCGGCAACATCGCCAAGGGGGTTCGGGCCTGCTCCGGCCCGGGCGGCTGCGTTACCTGAAGCAGCGTTCCGAACCGGTCAACGAACACGCGGGCAGACGCTGTTCTCAAGGGCACCCGAACTGCAGGGACTGGTCGTGCCGGGCCAGGGTGGCTCGCCCGGTATCGGCCAATTCGAATCGGACGATGTCTGAGGGAATGCCGCCCCCGTTCCTCGTCAGCTCATCACGCGGCGTCGAGGCGGGCCAGCTCCTCGGCGGACAGTTTCAGCTCCACCGCGGCAACCGAATCGCGGATGGTCTCGGGGCGCGAGGAGCCCGGAATCGGGATCGTCACTGGTGCCTTGGCGAGAATCCACGCCAGGCACACCTGCTGCGGGCTCACCCCGTGCGCCTGCGCCACGTCCGCGAAAACGGCGAACCGCGAGCCCAGCTCGCCGGCGCGCGCAATCCCGCCCAGCGGGCTCCACGTCAGGAACGCAATGCCCAGTTCCGCGCACAGCTCCAGCTCCGGCTCGCTGGAGCGGAATGCGGGCGAGAACTGATTCTGCACGCTCACCAGTCGGCCGCCGAGGATCTCGTTGGCCTGCCGGATCTGATCGGGATCGGCGTTGGAGATGCCGGCGAAACGGATCTTGCCCGCGTCCAGCAGATCGCGGATCGCCCCGACCGACTCCGCGTAGGGGACGGTCGGGTCCGGCCGGTGAAACTGGTAGAGCCCGATGGCCTCGACGCCGAGCCGCTTGAGCGATGCATCGCAGGCGGCCTTCAGGTACTCCGGCGAGCCGTTCTTGGTCCACGAGCCGTCGCCCGGACGCAGGTGACCGCCCTTCGTCGCGATCAGCACGTCCGATGTGTCGCCACCGTAGCTCGCCACTGCGCGAGCGATCAGGGATTCATTGTGGCCGACCTCGTTGGCGTCCCGGTGATAGGCGTCCGCGGTGTCGATCAGAGTCACGCCCGCCTCCAGCGCGGCGTGGATCGTCGCGACCGAACGCTGTTCGTCGGGGCGCCCCTCGATGGACATCGGCATACCGCCCAGGCCGATCGAGCTGACCTGGACGTCTCCGATGGTGCGTGTCTGCATGGAGGTTCCTCCTGGATTTTTATTCGGTATGCCTCAGCCTCCACCCGTGACGTTTAAGCTGTCCAACATAAGAATCTGATCCCTTTGAGCGGTACTGGTGATGAATCATGGAACTCCGGCAACTTGAGTACTTCGTCGCCGTCGCGGAGGAATGCCACTTCACACGGGCGGCCAAGCGTCTGCATGTCGCGCAGTCCGGGCTATCGGCCTCGGTCCGCTCCCTCGAGCGCGAGCTGGGTGCCTCGCTGTTCCTGCGCAGTACCCGGCAGGTCGAGCTGACCGCCGCCGGGCGGGCACTACTGGTCGAGGCTCGGCGGGCTCTCTCGGCGACTGACGCCGCCAAGGACGCCGTCGCGGCAGTGCAGGGTCTACTGCGCGGCAGCCTGGCGATCGGCTCCCTGCAGTGCCTGAACGCAGTGCACCTTCCGACCGTGCTCGCACGCTTCCGAGCCGCGTATCCCGGCCTGGAGATCGAGTTGCGTCAGGGAGGATCCGGCGAGCTGATCGACCGCGTGCGCGCGGGGCGGCTGGACCTGGCGTTCGTCTCCCGCCCGGCCCGGTGCCCGGACGATGTCGTGATGGAGCCGCTGGCCGGTGAGCCACTCGTCCTCGCCTGCGCGCCCGAGCATCCGTACGCCGCCCGGGCACAGGTCGGGTTGGCTGAGTTGCGCGAAGAGCAGTTCGTGGACTTCCACCCGGACTGGGGCACCCGAGACATGGTCGACAACGTGCTCGCCGCGGCAGACGTCGAACGACGTGTCTCGCTGGAGGTGACCGATACGCACTCCCTGCTCGATCTGGTCGCTTGCGGGCTTGGCGTGGCGCTCGTGCCGCAGTCCTTCGCGGTCAAGACCGATCGAGTGCACTTTGTCGGGCTGGCAGGGGCCGTACCGGCGTGGGAGACCGTCACCGTGATGGGCAATCCGACAAGCGCGGCCGCGGCCGCACTGCTGCGCGAGGTCCACGTTGCGAAGAGCGGCCGCAGGTCCGCCGCCATCATCGGCTGACGGACACCGGCCGACACCGGCGGCGACGCTGGATGAAGCCCCGACGGTGACCGTGCTGCGCCGCCTCGCGCATGTCCCGCCGCATGCTGGACCATGCAGGGACCGTCCGTTCACGCGCCGCCTTCGCCGCGCAGTTCGCGTGTGACGTCAACGAGGCCGTGTGGCGTACGCACCTGTGAGCGAGACGGCTCGAGCCACCGGGCAGGACGACAGGATGGACCCGGCTGATGTCGAGCGAATGTGGTCGTCAACCTCGGCGCTCCCGAAGGAAGTGCTGGAGATGCTGCGCACGCCAAAAGCGTTCGGTCCGGGCGTGAAGGTCTTCGGCCCGGAGGTGTCGGTCCCCGAGGATGCCCCGCTGCAGGACCGGCTGCTCGGTCTCATCGGGCGCGACCCTCGCTGAGCCGGACAGAACTTCGCGACGGGGCATGTGCTCTCGTGACGGTGGTCGGCCGCGGCGGCGCTGTAGCCCGGCCGGCCGCTCAGCGGATGCCGCCCCGCCGGGAACCCGGCAGGGTGGCCTCCACCAGGACTTCTCCGCACAGACGAGGACTGCCCATGTCCGTGACCGATCACCGGCGCCTCCGCGTTGCCGCTGGGGCGGCACTCCTGACCATCGCCGTTACGGGCTGCGCCGACCTCGGCCGCACCGCGGTGGGCACCATCTCCTACAAAACCGAGGGAGAGCGCGTTGCGGAGGTGTCCAACCCCTCGGTCAAAGGCTGCCACCGGCTCGAGCCCACAGGCGCGACTGAGGTCACCAACAACACCCTGGTCGACATCGTCCTGTATCCCCGCCAGGACTGTTCCGGGGATGAGACGACGTATGTGGCGACGGAATCGTCCGACCGGATCGCGCCCCGCGCCCCGTCGTGGCGCAGCTACACCATCGTCCACTAGAAGTTCGGGCTCCGGCACGGCACGTGCTTGTGTCCGAGACCGAAACCGGGGCCGCCGCCCGGGGACGGACGGGCCGCGGCCTTGCCGGACGGTCGGGTCAGCGCATGTCGGCGGGCCGCTCGGCGCCCTCGAAGGGGAAGCGGCGGCGGAAGTCGTCGGCCGCGTCCTCCAGGGTGCAGAAGCTGACTCCGTCGTGCCCGGACACGTACGCGATGAACCGCTCCAGCATCAGCAGCACCTGTGGCCGGCCGCTGACGTCGGGGTGCAGGGTGACGGGCAGGACCGCGTAGTCCAACTCGCGGTGGACCCAGTCGAACTGGTCGCGCCAGTCCTGCTCCAGGGAGCGCGGGCTGACATAGCCGTGGCTGTTGTGGGAGTGCTTGTTGAACATCATGGGCGGCAGGTCGTCGACGTACCAGTTGCCGCAGAACTCGACCAGGTCGACCTCATGGCCGTGGACGAGCGGCTTCATCCATTCCTTCGCCTCCTTGGTGTAGTCGATCTTCGTCCAGCTGTCGCCGACGCGAGCGTAGAAGGGGGTGAAGTCGCGGTAGTTCTGGCTGTGGTCGTAAGAGAAGCCGTACTTGTGGAGCAGGGCGGCGGTGTGCGGCGACATCTCCCACCAGGGCGCCACATAGCCGCGCGGCCTGCGGCCGGTGTACTCCTCGATCAGGTCCACCGAGCGGGCGAGAACGTCCTCCTCCTGCTGCGGGCTCATGGCGACGGGGTTCTCGTGCGAGTAGCCGTGCGCGCCGACCTCGTGCCCCGCCTCGACGACCATACGGGTCTGCTCGGGGAAGGTCTCGATCGAGTGGCCGGGAATGAACCAGCTGGTGCGTATCCCGTACCGCTCGAACAGCTTGAGCAGGCGCGGGGTGCCGATCTCACCGGCGAAGACGCCGCGCTGGATGTCGTTCGGGGAGTCCTCGCCACCGTACGAGCCGAGCCAGCCGGCCACGGCGTCGACGTCCACCCCAAGAGCGATCTTGATGTCCTTGGTCATGCCGTTGCTGCCTTTCCCTGGGTGTCGAGGAGGTTGTGTACGCGCTCGGTGGCGGCGGCGAGTGCGGTGGTGTCGTGTTCCGTCCACTCCCGTTCGCCGACGCTGTGCACGGAGATCCAGCCGGTCATCTCGCCCGCCCGGACGACCGGCGACAGCATCTGGGCGTGGACGCCGTAGACGTCGACGAGCGCCTGCGGCGGGTGTGGGGCCGCGTGGAAATGCGGCTGGACGAGCGGGGTGCGGTGGCGTTCCAGCCATTCCACGGTGTTCAGCCGGCGCTGGTCGAGGGAGGCGTCACGGCGGATGGACCGTACGCCCTCACCGAGGGCCTCGGCAGCCGTCAGGTCGACGTGCAGTCCGTGGGCGGGCAGGTCGAGCCGGAGCGTGGTGCGGTCGGCGCCGGTCGTCCGGAGCAGGTCCTCCAGTACGTCCTGGAAGCGGGCGCGCAGACTGCCGGAGCGCAGCAGTTCGCCGGCGCCTTCGAGAGCCGGCTCGGCACCCGCGAGATACATGGCCTTCCACAGAGTGGCGGCGACGCTGTCGAACACCGGCATGCCCACGTCCGGTTCGAGTGCGGCCCCGGCGAAGGCGCCGTGCACATTGGTGCAGAGGACGGTGACGGCGTGGGCGTCCTCGGCCGCGGCCTCGATCTGCCCGGCGACGTCCTTCTCGGATATCCGGCCGAACGACTGGTTGTCGGTGAGGCCGAACGGTTCGGCGAGCACGCACTCCACGCCCTGGGCGGCGTAGGTGGCGATGATCTGGTCGGCGACGTCCTGGGTGTACGGCAGGGCCAGTCCGAGGCGGGTCACTCCGTACGCGGCGCAGGCGTCGAGTATCGCGAGGGTGGAGGTGGTGGCGGGAATCCCGGTGGCCTCGGTGATCGCGGCGCACAGGGCGCGGTCGCGGTCAGGTCCGAGCCAGGAGCCCGATGTCCCGTTCCACACGATGACGTCGACATGGGCGTCGGCGAGCTGCCGCGCGGCGGCGAGCATGGGCTCGAGCTCGAACTGTGCGTTGGAACCCTCGTCGAGCGCGATCCGGGTGACGGTGACCCGCGCGAAATGGACGGTCACGTTGTCTGTGCCGGCCAGCAAGCGGTAGGTCACCGGCTCCAGGCAGGTGTTGGACGACGGGGTGAGCATGCCCAGCCGGAAGGTGCCGGTGGACGTGGATGCCCCGGCGGTTCGGGGTGTGGTCATGGTCATAGGACGGCCAGCCTCTTGCTGTAGTCGATCATCAGGGAGGACGCGGTGAACAGGACGCCCGCGCCGACGAAGTAGAGCAGCGCCCAGGTGTAGGAGCCGGTGCCGCCCACGATGTAGCCGACCACGATCGGGGTCACGATGCCCGCGATGTTGCCGGAGAGGTTCATGGCACCGCCGGCGACTCCGGCGTTGGCGCGCCCGGCCAGGATGGACGGCAGCGACCAGTACAGGCCCGCCCAGCGCAGGAAGAACAGCACCAGGGAGAGCAGCGCGACCGCAGTGATCGGGTCGGGGACCAGGACCACGCCGAGGAGTCCGGCGACGACGGCCACACCGGCCACGCCCAGCAGAGTGCGCATGGCCTTGTTGGCGCCGGTGCCGCTCGCCTTCCAGCGGTCCGACAGCCAGCCGCCGGTGATCTCGCCGACGAAGCCGGAGCCGAAGATGACGAGGGTCGACCAGCCGATGGTCTTGATGTCGAAGCCCTTGGTCTCCGAGAGGTAGAGCGGGCCCCAGGTGAGCAGTCCGTAGAACACGCCGTTGAAGCCCATCCACCCCAGGCACATGCCCCAGAAGGAGCGGTACTTGAGGTACGGCCGGAGCCCGGTGCGCACGTCGGCCGGGCCCTCGGCGTCCTCTTCGGCGTGTGCCTGCTTGATGTACGCGGCCTCGGCCGCGTTGACTCCGGGGTGCTCGGAGGGCAGGTTGCGCATGTACCAGCCGGCGTAGAGTCCGACGGCCACGGTGAGGACGCCGGCGATGACGAAGCTGAGCCGCCAGCTGCCGGTCCAGGCGATGAGCGCGGAGATGATGATGCCGCCGAGTGCCGCGCCGAGGGGCGCCCCGCCGTCGAGCAGCGCGGCACCGCGTCCGCGTTCCTTCGCGGGCAGCCACTGGGCGTTGAGCTTGCCCCCGGCCGGATAGACCGGGGCTTCGACGGCGCCGAGCAGCAGCCGGTAGCCGAGCAGCGATCCGGCGCCGGTCGAGGCGGCGGTGAGCGCTTGGGCGATCCCCCATCCGACACAGGATCCGGCGACCATCCGGCGGGCGCCGAAGCGGTCGGCGAGCCAGCCGCTCGGTATCTGCAACAGCGCGTACGTCCAGAAGAAGGCGCTCAGGACGAAACCGGTCGTCTCCTTTGACAGACCGAGGTCCTTGGTGATCAGCGGGAGGGCCACGGAGACGGAGCCGCGGTCGATGTAATTGAGTGAGACGACGCCGAGCAGCAGGACGAAGATCTTCCAGCGCACGCGGGTGGGGCGGTTTGCGGGTGAGGAGGCGGAGCGTTCTCTGACGGTCTTGCCGACCGCTGGTGTACTCATGGCAACCTTCGATTCGCCGAGCGGACACGGTGAGGCGTGAGGAGGCGGAGCGGGTGAGGTGGATGGGTAGCGGTCAGGGCGGACGGGGCCGTTCCGTGCTTTGGTATACCAAAGGGTGAGGGTGCGCTCAGCGGACGTCAAGCGTTTGGTATACCGTAATGGCTTCGATACGAGGGGGACATATGACCGGGGCTCAGGCATCGGCCGACGCGACGACGAGCGGCGGCGGCACCGGATGGCTGCGTGACCAGGTCTGCGAGGGGTTGCGCGATCGCATCATCACCGGACGGCTCAAGCCCGGAGACCGGCTCGTCGAGCGCGATCTCGCGGAAGAGTTCGGTGTATCCCGGGTCCCGGTGCGCGAAGCCATCCGCATTCTGCTCGGCGAAGGGTTGCTCCAGGCGCTCTCCCCGCGCCGGATCGTCGTCAAGGAGATGTCCCGGCACGACGTGGAGAATCTCTTCGATCTGCGCGAGGCTCTGGAGGTGCTCGCGGCCCGCCGCGCCGCGGAACGCCGTACCGACGACCAGTTGCGGGAGCTGACAGAACTCCTGGAGGCCGCGCGCAGAGCCACCATGTCCGGCAAGGCCGAGCTCATCTCACGCGCCAACGCTGCCTTCCACCATCACATCGTGGAGCTGTCCGGAAATGAACTGCTCGCCACCACGCTGGAACCACTGGAGGGCCGGCTGCGCTGGCTGTTCCAGCAGATCGACGACCCCGGGTTGCTGTGGGGCGAACACCGGGAGCTGTACGAGGCGATCGCCGCGGCGGATGCGGACGCGGCCGCGCACTGCTCGCTGTGGCACGTGCGGCACTACCGGGAGGTCGCACTCCAGCTGCTCTTCGACTGAGGCAGGAGCCGACGGCCGGCGACAGCGAACCAGACGACGGAACACGGACAGACGCACAGGCACGTGGGGGCGGGGTCGTCGCGTGTCGCTGCGGCTGCGTCCGGGTTGCACGGGTTCCGCATAGCCGTCAAGGGCCCCCGGGTCTGGCGGAGTTCTCGCCGGACCGGGCGTTGTATACGGCGCGGGCGAAGAGAGAGTGTTGACGCAGATCCCCGAGGTTCGATGAGGCGCCTCAACCTTGGGACTGACCAGGCATCCGAGCAGTCGCGTACACGCGGCTCGCGAACTCCGCGATCTGTTCGTCGCTCAGGTTCTTCGCGAGATTGGCCTCCGTGATCATGCCGACCAGACGGTGGCCGCTCTGGACGTCGATCACCGGCAACCGCTTGATCTGGTGTTCCTCCATGGTCGTCAGGACCTCGGTGGCGTCCGCTTCGGCATCGATCCAGTGCACCTTGGCATTGAGGGATCCCGCCTGCACCATCGCCGGATCGACGCCTTCGGCGCAGCACTTGACGACGATGTCACGGTCGGTGATCAAGCCTGTGAGCCTGTTGTTGTCGCCACAGATAGGCAGGCAACCGACGTCCAGATCGCGCATCATCTTCGCCGCCTCGAACAGCGACTGGTGCGCACCGACACACTGCACGCCACCGGACATGATGTCTCGGGCTCTCAGCTTCTCAGCCATGATTTCCTCCCGCCCTTCAGAGCGTTGCGTCCTTCGCCATCGATCACAACACGAATGGCTCAACACCGCTCCCCGGGCGACGACGTCCAGGGTCCGGGACACGCGACGGTGGAGGCGCACGGTCGTCCAGCTGCGCACGAGAGTGGGTGGGGTCTGCGAGATCATGCCTCCAGGTGACTGAATCCCACCTCGAAGCGTTCGACCGAGACAACCCGTTGTCCTTCCCGCTGTGCGACTTCCTCGCGGAGCCGGGTGGCCCGGTCCTCGCTGGCCTGCATGGCCTGCTGGTCATCCCACAAGGTCAGCGACGTGGCCTTTCCGGAAGTTCGGTCAACGAGGTAGTACACGCCCCGGAAGCCGGGAACCTCTTGGACCTGCTTGACAATCGCTTCCCAGTTCGCGGTCAGGTCTCCCTCCGCAGGAACTGGTGATCCCTGATAGGTGCTCAGCCTCGCGAACATCGCTGCCAACCCTTTCCTGCACGGCTGCCGGCCGGGGGGACAGGCAGCTCCAGGAACAAGGGTGCTCCGGCAGGCCGCACGTCGCATGCCGAGCAAACGTTCCACTCATCCACCGGCCCGGTGGGGCGCATGGTCTGCACGCCGCGGGCGGTGGCGATGGATCCCGGACGCGTCCTGCCCAGCTAGGCCGGGCGGCCGGAGTGCAGGCTTTCCAGCCGCCGTTGCAGCACCTGCAGCGCCCCGCGCTGACGCCCGGGTACGCCGCGGCGCAGCCTGACGAGACTCGGCGCGAGCGCCCGCGCCCGCGGCAGGTCCCGGATCTGCTCCCACTGGTGATGGGCGCGGTCGACCGCGCCTTCGACGTCCGGGTTGTCCGGGGCCTGCCGACGCAGCCGGGCTTCGGCGGCGGCCATCCACAGCTCGCAGCTGAGGCCCGGATCCTGGGCGAGCCGGGCGAGATCGGCGCGTACTTCCAGCCAGTGGATCGCCTGCACCGAACCGGTCCCGTGGGTCCGCAACTCCTGTTGCTCCCAGGCGGCGGCAGCGGCAGCGGCCTCGCTGTGACGCCCGGCCTGCGCGGCGGCGAGGATCGCCGGATGCGGGTCGTCAGGCGACGGCAGGGCTTGTGCGTTCGTGACGTGCGGGGGCGTGGCCTGCGGCGTGGCCGCGACCTGCATCGCCGGGCTCGGGGCGGTCGAGACCTGCGGAGGTGCGACCTGCGTAGCCGGTCTCCAGGTGGCCGCGACCCGCTGTTCGGCCGGGGGAGCGCCGGCCGTCAGCAGCAGCGCCTCATCGCCGCCGACCCGCGCAGCGGCCTGATCGTGCAGCGCGGCCAGGTCAGGCCGTGCTCCACTGCGCCAGATCGCGGCGCACGCCTTCAGATAGTCGGGCGCCGCCGCGCCCCGCCGCTGTGGCGCCGGGGCGACACGCCCGTACAGACGGATGCCCTGCCCCAGAGCGAGGCCCTGCGACGCCACGTGCCGCCACGCCCCGGCGTCGGCGACCAGGTCAACGACCACGGTCGTGGTGCCGGGGGGCCGGATCGCCGTTTCGGCGGCCAGCCAGTGCCAGGGAAGTGCCGTGTAACGCATCGTCGTCGGCGTGGTGCGGGCGAGCCCGAGATGCAGCAGCCGCTGCTTACGGTCGAGTTGGAGCTGCCCCGCGATGTACAGGAACAGCGGTCCTTCCGCGGCCGCCGTCGCCCGGATCCGGGTCAGGACGGCCTGCGGATCGAGGGGATCGGCGAGCTCGATCACCGTCGCGGCCGACGTGCCGGTCAGCGCGCTGGGCGGGACGGCCGCGAGCGCGGGCAGCACGGAACTCGCGTCGATCAGACGCCCCTTGCCGACCGGCGCGGCTGCGATCAGCAGCGCGGTCCCCGGCGCCGCTGAGTCCCCTCCGGTGATCACCACACCCAGCACCGTAGCCGACGCCGCAGACAGAGAGCGCTCCGTACGGTGTGGTCCTCGCCCCCGCCACGCCTGCCCGGAGCGGCGTTCACTCCTCAGCACCACGGCGGCATGGCGCGCCCGGTCACACCGCCGCTGCCGATCATTCTTGTCATGGCCCTTGCAGGGCGGGGCGGACGCTGCTATTTCATCCGGTTAGGAAGGTTTCCTTCCAGTCCTTGAGCGAGTCCGGCCCACCAGCCCAGGCAACGGAGACCCCCATGAGACCGGCCCGGTTCTGGTTACGCTCGCTCGGCGGCGTCGGCACGCTCAGTGCCGCCCTGCTCCCCGGCCTCACCGCGGCACCCACCGCCCCGGCCGCCCCCACAGCGTCCGAGGCCCCGGCGGCAGCCCCCGCCGCCGCCACCCACGAGGCCGAGAACGCGGTCATCTCGCAAGGAGTCGTGGAGTCCAACCACACCGGCTTCACCGGCACCGGCTTCGTCAACTACAACAACGACACCGGAAGTTAGGCTCTGGGCCACTTTCTGTGGTTGCGTACGCAGGGTGACTGTTGATCTTCGTGTGATGCCGGTTGAGTTCGCCCGAAAATCGCCCGGCTGGAA